>CAZCVU010000024.1:0-14222 GCA_964501745.1 uncultured Flavobacteriales bacterium
CAGCTCGATGTTGTTGAATCCGACCCCAGACCCGCCGCGCCAGTTGATGGCGCCGAACTCGCGCACCGCGCGGCCGGGTTCGTAGGGAAGGCGGGATTCGGACATCGCCGCCTAGTCCTTACCCCCACCTTCGACCAGAACATGCGCGGGTGGGGCCGCACCCTGTTTGTCCTCGCCGAAAAAGATCGTCGTGTGCGGGAACGGAATTTCGATCCCGCGCTGGTCGAACTCGAACTTGATGCGCCGGTTGTATTCGCGCTTGACCCGCCATTGCTGACCGGGCCGGGTCTTGAGGCGGGCGCGGACGACCACCGCCGAATCCTCGAACCGGTCGAGGCCCATGATTTCGGTCGGTTCCAGAATGTCGTTGGAAAACGCCGGGTCCGCGCGCAGTTCGTCGCCCACCTCGCGCAGAATCTGCGCTACCTCGTCGGTGTTTTCGCGATAGGCGACGCCGATTTCGGCAACGTGGTAGGCGAAGTCCTTGGTGTAGTTGGTGACGGTATCGACGGCGCTGAAGGGGATCGTGTTGACGGTCCCGTGCAGGTCCCGCAGGCGGATGGTGCGCACGCTGATCGCCTCGACCGTACCGCTGCGGCCCGCGACCTCGATGAAATCGCCAACGGTAATCGTGTCCTCGAACAGGATGAAGGCGCCGGTGATAATGTCTTTGACAAGGGTCTGGGCGCCAAACCCGACCGCGAGCCCGACCACGCCCGCCCCCGCAATCAGGGGAGCGATGTTGACGCCGAGTTCCGCCAGCACCGCCAGCGCCGCGATCACCACAACCAGCGACAGAACGACGCTGCGCGCCAAGGGCAACAATGTCCGGATGCGGGCGCTTTGCACCTGCGCGTCGCCGCCTGCGTCTGCGGCCCGCAACAACCGGTCGATTACCGCGCTCGCCGCCTCCCACACGAACAGGGCGGCAAGCACAATCACCAGGATCGTGAATCCGCGCGCCACCACCAGCGATCCGAGGTCGGTCTCGAAGAAGGCAAACGCATCGATGCTCCAGGCTTCGAGGATGGCAAAGGCCGCAATGAGATAGATCACGGCCGTCAGCACGCGGTGAACCAGCCAGATAAAGCGGTCGGCGCGGGCCTCGAGGCCGGGAAAGCGGCCCTTCAACTCCTCGCCGACGCGAAACAGGCGCACCACGACCCGGCGCACGATTTCGGCGGCGCCGCGCGCCAGCAGCAGTATCACCACCGTCGCAACGGTTACGCGCGCGATCAGGGCGAACACGCCCTCGATTTCCAACGCCCAGACGACATAGACCACGGCAAGGAACAGGCCCGCCAGAATGTGCCAGACATCGCCCAGCCGCGCCCGCACGATCTGGAGCGTTCCTTTTATCCGGTCGCCGCCGCCCGCAAGCCAGTCGCGGATCGCGACCCGGTTTTGCATGACGAACACGAACACGAACGCCGCCACCAGCAGGCCGATGATCTTGGTTATGACGACGAACCCGGTCTCCGGCATGCCGAGCAAGAACGCAGCCTGCGCCACCAGGGTGCCGTAAACCGCAAGGTTCACGAGACGCCGCACCCACACATAGAGGTAGGCGGCGGTGGCATCGCGTATCGGCAACAGGCGCAGATTGGGCGCCAGCGGCGTCAGAACCGCGCGCGCGACAATCGCTATGCCGCGTGCCAGCACCACCGCGTTGACGACGGCGATCAGAACGCCGCGCGCCGTATCGCCGGGTCCCGACAGCAATATCGCGCCATAGGCAGCAGCGGCAAAAACGCCGAGCGGTACCAGATCGATCAGCGAACGGATCGCCAGCAACGGAATGCGCACCCACAACGTCGGCGCCTCGCGCTGTTCGATGTAACGCCGCGGGCTTCGCAGGATGAACCCGGCCACCGCCATCGCCACCAGCGCCGCCGCAAGGACGATCAGGACGTTAAGCCCAAAATCGCGCCAGAACGTGCGCCGGTCCGGGTCGCTGAATTGCTCGCCCGTCCAGTCGAAGAGGCGGGAAGGATCGCCGAAATTCCGCGCCAGCCCGCCGGCGTCGCGGGCCAATCGAGCGTACTTCTCCATTACCTCTGCCGTGCCGGTGAAGACGACGCCGTCCTTCGTCAGCTCGGGGACGCCGCAATTGCCCTTGGCGATGATGATCATCTCCGGGTCGGCGGCACGCTTCAGGCGGATGACCGAATCGATCAGCATCGACGGTCCGGCACCGCAGTTGGCGCCGAAGGCGATCGGCGGATCGGGCAGGCCTTGAACGAATTCCATCGCCGCCTCCGGCGTATCACCCATCATCGTGTGACCATTGGTGTCGAAGGTCATGGTTGCAACGACCGGCAGGTCTGTCGACACGGCAGCGCGGACGGCAGCGCCCAGTTCATCGAAAGCGAAGATGGTCTCGATCCAGATGATGTCGACACTGCCTTCGGCAAGCACCGCCGCCTGCTCGGCATAGGACGCGTAGGCCTCGTCGGCAGTCATGACGCCCAAGGGTTTCATCAACTCGCCAGTCGGGCCCATGCAGCCAGCGACGAGCACTTGACGCTCGACGCTGTCGGCCGCGGCGCGGGCCAGGTGGGTACCCGTGAGGTTGAGGTCCCGGCACCGGGCTTCCGCGCTGTTTAGTTTGAGGCGCAGTGAGTTCGATCCGAAAGTGTTGGTAAGGAGGATGTCCGAACCGGCATCGACGAAACTGCGTTGCAGGGCTTCCAGCGGCTCTGGGTTCTCGGTGTTCCAGAAGTCGGGCGGCCGCCCCGCGCCGAGGCCTGCGAGCATCATATTCGTGCCTGTCGCACCGTCGGCGAACAAACAGCTCTTTTCTTCGAGCATGGCTGAAAGGACGTTGGAATGAGAATCTCTCTTTTCCGAGTCCTGCGCGCGCGGGCCAGAAGCGGCGCCAGCTTCGCTTGGCTCCGACGATCTTGCGGCATGCTCAGGTTTGACCTGCATGGTGAGAGCGCTCGCTGGTTCACTTGAAGTGACCAGTCCCTTGTGGTTGGGCCGCGGCTCAGAAGTCGCGTAGCTGGTGCCAGACACTGAAAACTGTCCTCTAGTTTTATTTTGAGGAGGGCCGAACCAGGTTCAGCTTTGGACTAGATACCTGCCACAAATCGCTGACTTCATCCCGCGTTCCAGGGACCTATTTCGCCCCGTCATGGCGTCTTGGTCAGGGCGTCAAACTCGCTCCTGATGTTGCGCTGAACTTAATAACAACTTGAGGTCGGTTCAACCGAATTGACCTCAATCCAGCCCCAACGTGCCGCTTAGAAGAACCTGATCGGCGGGGACAGAACGAAGGTGCCAGTTTGTCTTCCGTCTCTGCTCAAACCTAGCCAGCCGCCGCTTCATCCGGGCGTCTGAATATCTGCCGCGTCCTTCCCGCACGGCAACCTGTCGGTCGTCATGAACCCGCGAGCTTGCCTTCCCGCTCGGCCCAGATCTCCAATGTCGCCGGCTCGTTTGGACGCCTGAAGACGCTCAGCCCGCCTTGCCGTTCGGCAATCTGCCATGCGTCGCCAACCCGCCTCATCTTCGCGTAGTTATCGCCGAACCGGTGCGGACCTTCGAACCTTAGAGGCCCGTCCATGTCCTCTCGCCGCCCTTCGCGCGAGTAGTACAGTGTGTTGTAGGCTGCCGCTTCGGCATGGTCCTCGTCGATCACGGTGACGACCATGTTGGTCAAGCAATGGCGGATTGTGTCGTCGCCGAGCGCACCGTACAGGGCTTCAAGAAGTTGGTCCCTCCCCTTGAGGTCGAGTCCCATTTCCCTCCAGGTGATATCTTCGGTAAACAGCTCAACCGCCTTCTCGAACTCGTGGTGGTCGACGTGGTGGTAGTACTGCCTCCAGGTCTTCTGACAATCCCACTCGATGCCGCGCTCGGTTTCACGGTCCATCTTCTTCCTCCCGTTTTCGCTCTGCTTAAGACTCTTCTCTCTTCGCACCCGCCTCGTCGGCCCAGTCATCCAAAGCTACCGGTTCGTTTGGCCGCCTGAAGACCAAACGCCCGCCGACTCTGGCTGCGATTTGCCACTCATCGCCGACCCGCCGCATCGTTGCGACGCCATCGGCGAAGCGGTGTGGACCCTCGAAGTGAAGCGGACCATCCATTTGGTCTCTGCGCCCTTCACGCGAGTAGTAGATATTGGTGTAGTTCAGAACTTCCGCATTATCCTCGTCGATCACATCGACAATAGTATTGGTGATGACGTGGCGAATGGTGTCGTTACCGATGCCGCCATGCAGGGCGTCGAGAAGCTGATCGCGGCCCACCAGATGAAGGCCGGCAACCTTCCAGACGACGTCCTCGGTGAACAGTTTGACCGCGTCATCGAACTCGTAATGGTCGGTGTGATGGTAGAACTGGCGAATCACCCTTTCGCATTCCCACTCGATGCCGCGTTCAGTTTCTCTGTCCATATTCGTTCTCCCTGCGTGTCGCGCTGACATCCGCCTCGATTGAGTCGATCAGTTTGCAATATTCTTCGTCTACTTGAATGGCCGTTCCGATGGCTCATACAGCCACGGCTCCTTCTCCGCCTCCGCAGTATATTCCATCATCAATGGATGATTTCGCAAGGTATCGCGATACTCGGCGGCGATGCCGTCGAGTGGAACATTATATGTTACGAAACGGTTGACGAGTGGCGCGCTCATGGCGTCCGCGATTGAAAACCGCCCAAAAAGATACGGGCCGTCGCCGCCATACTTGGTTCGGCAATCACGCCAAATGCCTGTCCGGCGATCGAAAATCTTCTGGATGTTGGCGGGAATATCGAGCGGACCTGTACGCCGCCGGATATTCGTTGGCATGAAAGCACCGACGGACACGAACGCGACCGCCGACCAGTGGGCGCCGCTAAATGAGTGGATGTCGGCGACGACCGAACGCGCCATTGCTCGCGTCGACCGGTCATCGGGCCACAGCCCAGCTTCCGGCGCAAGTTCGGCCACATATTCACAGATCGCGGCCGAATCGGGAATCGTCAAATTGCCGTGCGTGAGAACCGGAACCGACCCGGTTGGGCTAAGTTCGTCAAAGCGCTGGCGCGCGTCCGGGTCGCCGTAGGGAATGACGATCTCATCAAACTCCAGGCCCGCGACTTTGAGGCAGAGCCACGCGGGAAGCGGCCAAAGACTGTAGTTCTTGTCGCCGGTAATTAGGGTGAATTCGGCCATTTTTGGTTAGTCCTTATGGAGACCCGTAAAATCAAGAAAAAGGCCGATCCGAATAGGCATGGAACCACGGCTCCTGTTTCGCGAGCGAGATGTATTCCTTGATATGGGGATGCGCGCGCATGGTGTCGCGATACTCTGCTTCTATGTCGCCCAGCGGAACGTTGTAGGTCACAAAGCGGTTGACGAATGGCGTGCTCATGGCGTCGGCAACGGAAAAGCGGCCAAAGAGATACGGGCCGTCCGAAGCGTATTTCATCCGGCACTCCCGCCAGACCTTCGTATTGCGGTCGAAAACTTTCTTGATGTCGGCAGGCACCTCGATCTTGTCCGTTCGCTCCCGGATATTCGTTGGCATGACGGAGCCGACATCGATGGTCGGCTGTTCGGCGCGATGGGCGCCGCTGAAGGAATGGATATCCGCAACAAACGCGCGCGCAAGTGCTCGTCTCGACCGGTCTTCGGGCCACAGGCCGGCTTCGGGCGCGAGCTCGGCCACGTATTCGCAGATCGCCATGGAATCCCAGATTGTCAATTCGCCATGCTTGAGCGCCGGCACCGAGCCCATGGGAGTATGCCGCGCGAAACGCTCGCGTGCATCCGGATCGCTGAAGGGAATGATGATCTCGTCAAACTCGAGACCGGCGACCTTGAGGCACAGCCAGGCGGGAAGCGGCCAAAGACAATAGTTCTTGTTGGCGGTGATCAGTGTGATGTCAGCCATATGGATTTGCGTGTCCCGAGGGTGTCATGAACACACTACTCCTGAGCACTTCGCCGTCGCGCAAGCTCACGATAAACCGTCATCGAACTTAGGTTGATACATGACCATTGACACGAACAATTATTTATATAACTCTTCTATTATGGAACAATATGGTTATACACATGTTCCGTCAGATCTCGACGGCATCTTTGCGGCGCTAGCTGACTCGACCCGACGAGCGATCCTAGTGCGGCTGGCGGATGGGCAGGCCTCGGTAAATGAAATCGCCGCTCCCTTTGAAATAAGTCAGCCCGCCGTATCAAGGCATTTGAAGGTGCTTGAGCGGGCGGGTTTGATTGAGCGGGACATTGACGAACAACGCCGCCCGGCAAGATTGAATGCCGAAAATATGGCAGCAGCCGTCGATTGGCTTACGAAATTCAGAGAGTTCTGGGGGGCAAGCTTTGACCAGCTTGACGACCTCCTCGTCGATATGAAGTAAACAAAGAAGAGTGGGAGGGATAAATGAGTGAACGAACTGAATTCATACTGGATCGACTTTTCGATGCACCCCGCGAAATGGTTTGGCGGGCCTGGACTGATCCTGAGTTGCTCTCGCGCTGGTATGGCCCCCGCGTAGAAACGATCATCCACAAGTTTGAGCTGAAGCCCGGCGGGTTGTGGCTCAACGAGATGAGATTCGGTGACACTTCCGATCTCAGTAAATCCGTCTTCCAGGAGGTCCTGCCGCAAGAAAAGCTCGTCTGGCAGACGTCTTCTACCGATTCGGACTGGAACGTCATTCCAAATCCAATGATGCCGGACTGGCCTCGGGTGATGCTAACGATCGTCACGTTCGAGGAGAGTGGTGCGCGGACGAAAGTTCAATTGACTTGGGTGCCATTTCAAGCAAGCGACGCCGAAATTACCTGTTTTACTGGCGCTGTAGCCAATATGGGCAAGGGATGGGAAAGCGGCTTTACGATTATGGATGAACTGCTCGCAGAGTTGCAGGCGGAAGATAGCTAGGGGGATGCGATGAACGAAGAGACAACTGCCGGCGTTCATTGGAGCTTCTGGGCGATCAGCGCTGTCGCGCTGGTCTGGAATGTGATGGGCGCCGCAAATTTCTTCGTGCAAATGGATCCAGATGTGCTCGCCACGTATCGCGAGTCTGAGCGTGCGATCGTCGAAGGCCGCCCCCTATGGGCGACGGCAGCTTTTGCGGTAGCCGTATTCGGCGGTGTGTTCGGCTGTCTTCTGCTCCTGTTCAAGAGGTCGGCAGCGCATTACTTGTTTGTCGCGTCGCTACTTGGCGTGATCGTGACAATTATCCATGCCCTTGGCATTGGAATCGACTTTGGTCTCGGCGAGATCTTGGGAATAATCCTGCTGCCGCTGGTGGTGGCCGCTTTTCTGGTCTGGTACTCAAAAAGGGCGGCGCACAAGGGTTGGACCAGCTAGGAATTATTCGTGAGTAATCCTCGGCAAGCGCCAGCCTTTACTGTCAGCATGTCTCCCAATTCTCGTCGACGTGATCGCAACAAGCCGAATACATCTCGCGACTGACCAGCATTCGATCCAGCTCCGCATTCTGAGGGATCTACGCTCGTGCATTGGCAGTATGACGCCGCTATCGGAGCGGCCGGTCTAGTCGGCGGCGAAGCAATAGAACAGGCCGTTGCCACCGGTCCCGACCAAATCGCTTTGGCTGCAGCCACGTGAACCGTGCGAGGAGTTCCAGGATTTGGACGGTGCGTCGTCGCGCAGCCCCATGCGGTCATGGTGTCCGACGACGGCAGACCCCTCGCCGTTAAGCGTCCAGGCGCCACATGTCTTGCCAGCAACCAACACGCCCTCCGGGCTGGAGCCGGTCAGGATGTCGTGCATGTTCGGGCTGTCGCCACGGCCGTTCACCATCGCACCTTTCTCGGTCAGCCCGGTCTGCTTGCCGATCAGGTTGGCGTCACCGTGCAAGGCAGCGAGGTCCTTGGCGATCATCGCGCCGGCGGCATTGTGCCAGGGCCCACTGCCAATGCGGTTGCGGGCGTTGGCGGCGGTGGTGCTGAGATAGGCACGCCAGGTCTTGCCGCCCGCACCGACCGCCTGGGCCAGGCTTTGGCAATGGGCATCAGCGCCCGCGAGCCCGCCCAGATTGGCGCCGTCGCCGGACCCTTGACTGGTGATGAAGAAGCTCATCTTCGCGTCCTGCGCATGGGCCGCGGGAATGAGCGCTGCGAGGCATAACGCGCAGGCAATCGCAAAACTCTTCATGGGATGACGTCCTCCAGATCGTTCGCGGCTTTGGCCACCGCACGAACATTGTGTTGACTCCAGGGTGAGGCCGAACGGCCACACAGGAGTTAACAAACGGGACGGCTGGGTTATTCCACCGATCGGCGATCTTCGGGCGACAAGGTCGAGGCGGCGCGGCGGGCACGAATTGATCGTCGCCAGACGGTACTGTAGCGTGAACAATCATAGATGAAGACAGCCCGAACCACTGAGGGTCGCCACCCGAAACTGGAGCCCAATTCCATGTATGTTGAGTTCAAACGAAAATCGCGCGTCAAATCAGCCTCTGCGTTCCTACAGAAATTCCGCAACAAGGTAACTTCACAGGCGGGCGAGGACGGACTTATCGAGAAGATCTTCGAGATCGCAGGTACGACGAATCAATATTGCATCGAGTTCGGTGCATGGAATGGCAAGCACAACAGCAACACCTGGAACTTGCTGAAGAATAAGGGCTGGTCCGGTTTACTCATCGAAGCAAACGAAGCGAGATTCGCAGAACTCGAGGTGGAATATGCCGACCATGAGGGCGTGACCTCACTCAATGGCTTGGTTGAAACCGCAGGCGAACAATCGCTCGATGCCATACTCGCACGGGTCGGTGCGCCGGATGAACCGGACCTCCTCTGTATCGACATCGACGGTATGGACTGGCATATCTGGAAGTCGCTAACGAAGTTCGCACCGCGGCTAGTCGTGATCGAATTCAATCCCTCCATGTCGAGTGACGTCATCTATATCCAAGACGACGATCCTTCGGTCTTTCACGGTTGCTCTTTGCTGGCACTGATCGAGCTCGGAAAATTAAAGGGTTATGAACTCGTCGCGACGACGGAGTTCAACGGTTTGTTCGTAAAGCAGGAGCTGTATCCGGCGTTTGGGATCGAGGATAACGACATCGATTCGATGCATGACATGTCGATCTTTGAGAGTCGCCTTCTGCAGTGCTACGACGGCACGCTCGTGCTCGCTGGTTGCAGGCGCCTGTTGTGGACTAATACACCAATCGCCCAGGAAGATATCCAAGTGCTGCCAGCGGCGCTGCGAACCTACAAAGCGTAGCTGCCGCCAGCTTTCACTCCGGCGGCAACGACTTAATAAGCCTGCGGAATTCGGGTTCAGAGAAGGCCGTCATCATGGTAAATCGGCCATTCCCAAAGGAGCTGCGGGCAAGCACGAACTGGGCCGCGGCCTTATCATCGGGAAATTCTGCCACGAAGACGCCATCGTAGGCACCGATCGTCAAATACCAATGCAGAATTCGACCTCCGAACTGCTCGGCGGCTTTCGTGCCACTGCTCCTCCGGCCGGGCGCCTGCCGAATGTTGCGCATGCCCTGATCCGTCAATTCCACTAAGAACACATAAGTTGGCATGGAGCCCCCTGGTTTGGTTTGTGCGAACCTGCGATCCGGCGTTTGCCTGGCCAGATTGCCGCCGCTTGAGCAATACAGACCGTATTGCTTGGCGCGTTGAGATACCACAGTGTAGCGTTTCCAAAAGCACGGTGAGGAAAATGACCGCGGTTGGACTCGATAGTTCGTCAGAGGCGCGGCGGCAGCCAGCCGACAACCTGTTTCAGCCGTTTACGCTGAAGGCCCTCTCGCTCGCCAACCGCGTCGTCATGGCGCCGATGACGCGCGGATTTTCGCCCGGCGGCATTCCAGGACCCGACGTCGCTGCCTATTACCGCCGGCGGGCCGAAGGCGGTGTCGGCCTGATCATCACCGAGGGCACCTATATCGCTCACTCGTCGTCCGGCCCGAGCACCACCTATCCGCGCCTCGCGCCTGGCGAGCCGCAGGCGGCCTGGCAGCGGGTAGTGGCTGAGGTGCATGGCGCGGGCGGGCGGATATTCGCGCAACTCTGGCATGAAGGACTCGGTTGGCGGCGAGAAGGCCCGAACGTCGATCCCAGTGTGCGGCTCCTGGGACCGTCCGGCCTTTTGCTCGACGGCACCGAGGCCGGCCCGCCGATGACGATCGACGAAATAGAGGCCGTGATCAACGCCTATGGCGTCAGCGCACGGCTCGCCCAGGAGATTGGATTTGACGGCATCGAACTCCACGCCGCACACGGCATGCTGATCGATCAATTCTTCTGGAGCCCCACCAATCGGCGCAGCGATCACTTTGGCGGCGATTTGGTTGGACGCACGCGATTTGCAGCCGAAGTCGTTCGGGAAATCCGGCGCTTGGTCGGTCCCGACTATCCGATCTGTCTGCGTTTCTCGCAGTGGAAGTATTTGAATTATGACGCAAGGCCTGTCGAAACGCCGGACGAACTGGGGCGCTTCCTCACGCCCCTGATCGACGCCGGCGTCGATATCTTCCACTGCTCGACCCACAGATTCTGGGAAGCGACATTCGAAGGCAGCGACCTCAACCTTGCGGGCTGGACCAAGAAGCTGACCGGACTGCCAACGGTGACGGTTGGGTCGATCAACTGCAACACGGCCTATACCGATCAGGACTCGCCGGCGATCGTCGATAACCTCGATCGCCTTTGGCAGATGCTCGATCGAGGCGATTTCGATTTGGTGGCGGTCGGGCGCGCCCTAATCGCCAACCCTGCGTGGCCGCAACTGATCAGGAGCGGTCGCGTTGCGGAGCTGGTTCCATTCGACAAAGCGGCAGCCGCCGAGAAGCTGTACTGACACCCCGAGACACTGGTAGGTGTCGACGGTCACATCGACTTGAGGAAACCCGAACACTCAACAGAGCCGGAGAGTCGGCATGCCCGAGATCGAATATTTTTATGCCGCCCACTCGGCGTTTGCTTATCTCGGCTCGGCCCGATTGATGGCAATCGCGTCGGCGGCGAAGCGGCGGATTAGTCACAAACCGATGGATTTGCGCAAAGTCATTGCGACCAACGGGATTGCACTACCCGGCCCACGGCCCACGCATCACGTGCAGTATTTCTTTGGCCGCGAGATCGATCGCTGGGCCGAGCTGCGCCAGGCTCCCGTATTAGGGCGGCGGCCAAGCCATCATGACAACGACATGACGCTACCAAACTGCATGCTGATCGCCGGTCAGGACCAGGGTATTGAGATCGACGGCTTGGCGCACGCCATGCTCGAGGCGCATTGGCGCGACGACGCTGATCTGGCCGACCGCGAAACCCTGACGCGGATCGGCGACCAGCTCGGCCTCGATCCGGCGCCGTTGCTGGAGACCGCCCTGTCACCAGAGGTCCAGGCGACCTATGCGCAGAACACCGCCGAGGCCATCGAGCGCTCGGTGTTCGGTTCGCCAACCTATTTTGTCGACGGCGACATGTTCTACGGTCAGGACCATCTGGAACTGGTCGAGCGGGCCCTACAACGGCCGTTTGCGGGAACCTGGCCCCTGCCCTGAAGGCCGGCAGGCTGCCACTGACAAGCGGACCTCAAGGTATTGGTGCGGCTCCCCAAGCGGGTGGCTACGGCCGCATCGAGGCGACGCCACGACCGCCAATTACGAGTAGACAGCCTCACCAAAATCACATATATCGCGGCGCGCTTTCGCCGTCAGCCCGTTGTCGAGAGAGTTGACGAATTGGATTGGCGATGCCAAGTGTGACGCAGTGACACTTCCAATACCAAGCCCGTCAGGAACCTGATTTGCTGCAGCAGACACAAGTCTCATCGGCCCGATCATGAACGTCGTCGTCGTCGAATCGCCGACCAAGGCGAAGACAATCAACCGCTATCTCGGTTCGGACTACCAGGTGTTTGCGAGCTATGGGCACGTGCGGGATCTGCCCGCCAAGGACGGCTCCGTCGAGCCCGAGCGCGACTTTGCCATGTCCTGGCAGGTCGACCCCAAGGCGAAGAAACACATAGACCAGATTGCCAAGGCGCTGGCGGGCGCCGACAAGCTCTACCTGGCGACCGATCCGGATCGCGAGGGCGAAGCGATCGCCTGGCATATGCAGGACGTCCTGGCGCAGCGAAAGGCGCTGAACGGTGTCGAGGTCAAACGCATCGTCTTCCACGAGATCACCAAGGATGCGGTGCTGGAAGCGTTGGCGCACCCGCTCGATGTGAATCAGGAGTTGGTCGATGCGTACCTGGCGCGCCGGGCGCTCGACTATCTCGTCGGCTTTACGCTCTCGCCGGTGCTCTGGCGCAAACTGCCGGGTTCGCGCTCGGCGGGACGCGTGCAGTCGGTGGCGTTGCGCCTGGTCTGCGAACGCGAGGCCGAAATCGAGGTCTTTAGAGCGGACGAGTATTGGACCATCGACGGCAGTTTCACGACTGCCGCGGGCGCACCCTATTCGGCACAGCTGACCCATCTCGACGGCAAGAAGCTTGGCAAGCTCGGTCTCCCCGACAAGCAGGCTGCCGATCAGGCGGTCGCGAAGGTGTCGGCGGCGAACTTTCAGATCGACAAGGTCGAGCGCAAGCAGGCCCGCCGAAATCCAGCGCCGCCCTTCACGACCTCGACCCTGCAACAGGAAGCAAGCCGCAAGCTCGGTTTCAGCGCCTCGCGCACCATGCAGGTGGCGCAGCGCCTCTACGAAGGGCTCGACATCGGTGGCGAAACCGTTGGCTTGATCACCTATATGCGCACCGACAGCGTGACGCTCAGCCAATCGGCTCTCAGCGGCTGCCGTTCCTTCATCAAGCGCGACTTTGGCGAAGCCTATGTTCCCGACGCGCCTCGGTTCTACCGCAACACTTCGCGCAACGCCCAGGAAGCGCACGAAGCGATCCGCCCAACCGACATGTTCAGGGCGCCGCAATCCCTGCTACGCCGCCTCGACAATGAGCAGGCGCGTCTCTACGAGCTGATCTGGAAACGTACGATCGCCAGTCAAATGGCGAGCGCGGTGCTCGACCAGGTGGCCGTGGACATTGCAGCCCAAGACGGCTCGGTGCTGCTGCATGCAACCGGCTCGGTCGTCAAGTTCGATGGCTTCTTCAAGGTCTATCAGGAGGGCCGCGACGACAACGGCGATCAACCGGCCGACGGCGGGAACGAAGGCAGCAAAGCGGGCGACGAGCGCGACCGGCGACTGCCGGCAATGAACGAAGGCGAGGCAACCGCGCTGACGTCGGTCGATCCGGAGCAGCATTTCACGCAGCCGCCGCCGCGCTACTCCGAGGCGAGTCTGGTCAAGACGCTGGAAGAGCACGGCATCGGACGCCCTTCCACTTATGCGTCGATCATCTCGACCTTGCTGCAACGAGAGTATGCGGAGCTGAAATCCAAACGCTTCTACCCGACGGACATCGGCCGTATCGTAAACGCATTCCTGACAAATCATTTCGGTGGCTACGTCGACTACGATTTCACGGCGCGCCTAGAAGACGACCTCGACGCGGTGTCCCGGGGCGAGAAGGACTGGGTGCCGTTGCTGAAAGATTTCTGGGAGCCCTTCCATGCGACCGTCGAGGATAAGGATGCAAATGTCTCGCGGCAGGAAGCGAATCAAGCGCGCGAACTGGGTACCGATCCGAAAAGCGGCAAGCCCGTTTCGGTACGCATGGGGCGTTACGGTCCGTACGTGATTATCGGGACTGCCGAAGACGAAGAGAAACCGCAGTTCTATGGTTTGCAGCCGGGCCAGCGTCTGGATTCGATCACGCTGGAGGAAGCACTCGAACTGACGAAACTGCCACGCGAGCTCGGCACGTCGCCGGACGGGTTGGAGATTTCAACGAACGTGGGGCGCTTCGGACCTTACGTGAAATACGGTAGCAAGTTCGTCTCGCTGAAAAAGGAGGATGACCCCTACACGATTACGCTCGAACGTGCGCTGGAACTGGTCGAGGAAAAAAAGAAGGCCGACGCTGAGCGCGAGATCAAGATTTTCGAGGAACAGAACATCAAAATCCTGAAGGGGCGGTATGGTCCGTACGTAACGGACGGCAAAAAGAACGCGCGCGTCCCCAAGGAGCGGGAGCCGGGTTCTCTGACTCTCGAAGAATGCGTAGAATTGCTGGCCAACGCGAAGACCCGGCCAAAACGCAAAAGGGTTGCGAAAAAGAAAAAAGCGGACGAGTGAGGGCGTTTGAACCGGCGCGTTCACGGAAGACCGGTGTGGGCTGTTCGGCCGCCTCCGGTCTCCATCGTC
>CAZCVU010000025.1:0-14081 GCA_964501745.1 uncultured Flavobacteriales bacterium
TTATGAAAACACCTCAATCTGTCCCAAAGGCGCTGACGTCAGACAGGATGCTTCGGAAATGAAGCGCTTCATGGAGGTATCCCTGGCCTGGCCCGGTCCAATTTACATTCGTTTGGGCAAGGGTGGCGATCCGATAGTCACGCGCGAGGAAGATGGATTCGAGATTGGTAAGGCGTATCGCCTGCGCGAAGCCGACGGCGGCCATTACGGGCCAGTTCTGATCGTCTCGACGGGAGTTGTTACCGGCCGCGCACTGGCGGCAGCCGAGCGCTTGGCTGGCCAGGGAATCGCCTGCGATGTGCTTCACATGCCGACCGTTAAGCCTCTCGATGGGGATGCTCTGGTCGATCTGGCAGCCACGGCCAAGCTCATCGTTACCGTCGAGGAGGGAACCGTTGTCGGTGGTCTCAGCAGTGCCGTCCTCGATGTCCTGGTTGAGCGGCTTGATGGCCGGTTGCCGCCGATACGGCGTCTCGGCGTTCCAGATATCTTCATCCACGATTACGGCGATCAGGACTGGCTGATGGAGGTTTGTGGGCTGCAGCCTGAGCAGATCGCCGCGACCATATTGCAGGCCGTTAACAAGCCTGACGCTGCTTGAGGCTTCTGTGTTTACGGTAGTCAGCGCATGGCTTTCCTGTCACCCGGGAACGACGAGCAATGGCCAGGCAGCTTGCAACAAGCGCTAACCCGCGTTCCAGGCAATGAAGGACAGGCCAGCAGGACTTTGATATGCGCGAAGAAATCGATTTCGTAAGCAAACTGCATACGCGTACCGAGCGCGATTATGTCGGCCGGGTCAACGCCCACGACAAGGCCGAGTGCGCGGCGATCGCCAAGCAATACGGCAAGGACTACTGGGACGGCCCGCGGCAGTGTGGCTATGGCGGCTACAACTACGACGGCCGCTGGCGCGTCGTCGCGGAGGAGATGGCGGCGCATTATCAGTTCGAGCCAGGCATGCGGATCCTCGATGTCGGCTGCGGCAAAGCCCATCTGCTCTACGAATTTACGCAAGTGGTGCCAGGGCTCGAAGTTGCCGGTGTCGATATTTCGGACTATGGCGTTGCCAATGCCAAACCGGAGGTCAAACCGTTCCTGAAAGTCTCGGGCGCCGACGAGTTGCCGTTTGGCGAGGGCGAATTCGACTTCGTCTACTCATTGACGACCTTGCACAACCTGAAGATTTCAGCGCTTTACGAGGCGGTGCGAGAAATTGTCCGGGTCGGGCGCGGTGATGCCTATGTGATGGTCGAATCGTACCGCAACGAGCGCGAGAAGGTGAACCTGCTCTACTGGCAGTTGACCTGCGAGTCGTTCTACTCACCGGAAGAGTGGGTCTGGATCTACACGCAGAACGGCTATGCCGGCGACTACGGTTTCATCTATTTCGAGTGAGCTGCTCGGCGGGCAACCGAGACGCCTTGGCATGACGGAAGATAAGAAGATCCCATTCTTCGGGGCGTTAAGTCCGTGTCGATGCTGGACATCGCAAATCTCAACGATGTGAGGGTGTTGTCATCGCGTCCAACACCGGTTGTTCACAAAGGAATTTCAGTGAATTTTGATGGGTCCCTTTGGCCGCCTGTATTAGCGCTCTGGTTGCTGGATCGTACCGTTGGTTTGTGCAGAGAGTTGCTATCGACTTGGTCCTATTGGTCGGGAGATCTTCCTACGGCTGCGGCAAAAACCATTGCCATGATCAGAAGAAAGGTAATTTGCCACCAACTTGCCCAAATCGAAAAGTTGGAAAGTCCTGATCCCCAAAACGCCCCGAACGATGCGATTCCGGCCCATCCTACGAGTCGCCCCGATCCTGCGATAACAGCCAATTGTCGGAGCAGAACGAGAAGCGCGACGATGATGGCAGTCAATCCCATGAGGCCCGTTTCCGCGCTGATTTCCAGCACCCAGTTATGTGGATGCGATGGCACGAAATTTTGGTTCATTTCGGGTATCCGCGCCGAGGCTCCTTCCGTCTGGTTGATAATATCTATGCCGTGTCCGAACCATGGTTTCTCTTTGGTCTTTCCAACAACAAAGCCCCAGATCACCTGGCGATGGTGATCAACGAGAACCGTTGGCAGCTGATAGTCGGCATAGTTGGCGACCGGTGACTGCGGTAAGCGAGTCAGCAGCCTCGCCGCGCCAAGCGACGTGGATATCACGAGTATCGCGACAATGACGCGGCGTATCCATTGCGGCGCAGACAGCAGTAAACGAATGATGATCACGGCAAGAAGCGCTGCAAGCAAACCCAAGAATGCCGCCCTGCTGCTCGCGCCCCAGAAAAAAAGCAGCGCGCCCGGAACCATCAAATATACCGAGGTCCGCCACCAACCGCCCAGGCGAATGCCGCTCCAGAGGACGATTGGCAACAGGCATACCATCGCTGACGCATAAGCCTTGAAGGCGGTGTCCGCCTGATTCTTACTGCTTCCCAACGCCTGTAACAGCATCAGGGGTGCATCGCTCAGGTAGACAACGAAGAGTATGAAAGCGAGGATCGCGCCGCTCGTTCCTACTAGAGTTTTTTGTACGACAGGCATTAGCGCCGGGTCTTTCGTCAGGCGTTTTGCAAGGATCATCATCGACAAGATGTACAGCAGCGAACGGCCCCACACTTGGAACGACCGCGAAACGTCGAGGGAGCCCGCAGCACTTACCGCCCATAGTACGAACACAAGGCTGACGAACGCGGCCAGCGGCGTGCGGATGGCACCAGCGAGCTTTGGCCAGTCGTTCTTTCCACCAAATGTGTAGATGCAGATGCCGAACGCTGGAATGAGGCTGAAGGCCAGTGTCGCCTTCCCAAACGCCGTCAGTGGGATAGCGGCTCCGGTCAATATGGCCAGCGTCAGGCCAAGCCGCGTGCCTGCAGGCGAGGGTGACTCAGCCAATGACCCTGAAACGGAGGACGAAGTTTGGAGCATTTACCATACCTGCATGTGGAGATAGACGGGGCGATTATGCGGGCGATGTCCCATTACACGCCGTCTGATGGGTGGTCAACCGCAACACATCCGCCATGAACGTGTGCGATAGGACTTTATGCCGCCGCGACGGTCTGCTCAAATGCGGGCCACGCAATCTCCGGATAGAATCCATGACCACCGTCAGCGGGCACCGCTGAGACACATAGGTCAGCATCCATCGCTCGATAGACACGGCGCGCTGATTCCACGACTGCCGCCGCGCCCTGGTACGGCCAAATGTGGTCCGCGCGCGCCGACACCGTAAGAAATGGTCGCGGTGCACACAACGCAACAACGTCGTCCAGTTCGAGCCACTGAAGCATGCCCGGAATGACATTTTGGCCTTCTGCATCACCGCGGCGGGCAATGGAATCGCGTATGAATCCTATACAGGAACTGGCGAGGACCGCAGTGATCCGCTCGTCAAGAGCGGCGGTAAACAATGCCGTTGCTCCGCCAGAAGAACTGCCCATGACGTGCAGCTGCGCAGGATTGATCTGAAATCCGTGCTCACCCGCGAGGAGCCAGTCTACAACCGCCGAGACGTCGCCTGCGCGCTCGCCGACAAGGCATTGCCCGAGCAAGAGCGCATGATTCGCGGCGTCGATGCAGGGAGTTTGTGACCGACGGTACAGACGGCGCTCACGTCGTTCGCCGAAACAAGTTTGTTCAATGCAAACGGCGAGATAGCCGCGCGCTGCCGCTTGCAGCGCAATGTCCGCGCCGCGGGCAATCTTAATCGGATCGGCTGGCATCCGTACCTCACCCCAAGAAAGGTGGGCGCCCGAGTTCGTGCCCTGGAGACAGATCATGGCCGGCAGCCGCGTCATATCTTGCCCCGACGACCAGACCAGTGTTACAGGCACATCGCGTCCAGCCGCAACGTGCAGATAATGACCACGTCGGCGAATGCAGTCGACAATCGGGAGATCTTCGATGTGTTGCGCGGCTGGAACGGAGTTGGTGTGTTTGTAGCCCGTCAGCCCCCCGAGTTTTTCGCGGGCGACACGCTGCCACTCACCCGGGTCCGCAGTACCGGCACGCGACCATGAAAGCGCGAGCGGTGCCGATTCATAGTCGGCGAAATGGCTTTCGCTCGGACTGAGGTGAACCCCCGACGGGGCCGCCGGATAGGGATCGAACTCGCGCCCTAGTAGCATGAGCAGGCGCCTCCTGGCCGCCAAACTGTGAGCCCGCCATCGGACGGCGAGCCGGTCCGCCACATTGGCAATCATATGAGGTAGTCTATGCTGCGCCGTACGCCGCCACTCTCCAGCCGCCCACGCCACCAGTCGGCCGAGCGCGTCAAGCCATCCTCGAGCGACACCTGTGGAGCCCAGTCGGTGGCTGTCTTGAATCGATCGGCGTCGGCCAGGAGGAGGTGAATCTCGGAGTTCTCCGGACGCTTGCGCGCGGTGTCTACTTCGATTCGCTTGTTGACACCGGTCAAGCCGACAACTGCCTCGATCACCTCGGCGACACTGGTTGCGACGCCCGATCCACAGTTGAAGGGTCGACCATACTCGAGCCGGTCAATGTGACCCGCGGCAAGAAAGGCATCGACTGTATCACTCACGTAGTTGAAGTCGCGCTTTGGCGAGGTATCGCCGACCCGGATCATCTCACACTTGGGGTCGAGCGCTTGGCGAATGATCGTCGGGATCACCGCGCGTTCGCTTTGGCGCGGTCCATAGGTGTTAAATGGCCGCAAGATCAAAGCCGGCAATTCGTAAGACCGGACGTAGGCTTCGACCATGACGTCGGCACCAATCTTGCTGGCCGCATACGGCGACTGGCCCTGTAGTGGATGGTTTTCGTTGATCGGCGTTTCTTGCGCCGTGCCATAAACCTCCGAGGTCGAAGTGTGGACCAAGCGTTCGACGCCATGGCTGCGGCATGCCTCGAGGACGTTCAGCGTGCCGGTGACGTTAACGTCCACATAGGATTGGGGGGCGTGATACGAGTATGGAACCGCGATCAGCGCCGCAAGGTGGAAGACCAAGTCATGGCCAGCGACAAGTTTGTTGACGTAATGCGGTTCGCGTATGTCTCCGCGTTGTATTTGCGTTTCGCCAAGTACCTCGTCGTCGAGGTCGTCGAGCCATCCGTTCGACCCGAGAGCGTCATATTGCGCTAACGCAGTTACCTTGCCACCAGCGGCAACCACTTCCTCCACGAGATGTGAACCAATAAAGCCATCGGCTCCGGTAATGAGAATCGATTTTCCTTTGTACGTCATTGCTCTCAGATCAACCTGCCAAACTCAAGCACTGCAGACGATAGACCGAGATGGGAAGATACTGGCAAATCGAGAATTGGTCGAGATCTTTGCCCTGCGGCGGGGCGAGCAGAGAATGATATTGACAACGCCGATGAGAAACTCGTCGTGAATATTGTGATGTCCGCTATTGGCTAATAACGGATCATCTTCGTGTTCTGAAACTGAAAGGAATCCGTTATGCGAACGTTAGCTTATGGTGCCGCTTTGGTGTGCGGATTGATCGGAGGAAATGCTGTAGCGGATCACGGACAGATCACTGATGCCGCACTCAAGGAACTGTTTACCGGCGCAACTGCGCACAGCAAGACATCCAAGGGCGTAAACTACACGACCAATTCAATCCAGATGCTTCAGTAAAGCTCGACGTGGCGAGCGGATTTAAGGACAGCGGCAAATGGCGGCTCGACGGTAACGCCTATTGTGCCACGTGGAAGAAGGTTCGTAAGGGCAAGGAAGCCTGCTGGGAGGTGTTCCATAAGACTGGTGATAGCTATCACCTTAAGACCGTTGATGGGCTTGCTGAATCCATAGACGTAAAGATGTCGAAATAACGCAGGATGTAGTTTGAGACAGGACGTGCACCTATTGCGCATCCTGCCCAAGGTCCCATAACTCGCATCAATAAGCGAGTGTCCGCTCCTGGCTATGAGCGGACCATCAGCTTGAGCTCGGGATACGTCTGCTAATGACCCAAAGCGGACGCTGTCTCAGCTCACAATGATGGTCCGCATATTGCCAGAAGCGGGCGTCGTGCATGACCAATGTAACAATCCGTCCGCCCGAAACTCTTGAATATGACAAATTTTGAAACCTGTGTTACGCACAGAAGAATTCTCGGCGCGGTTCCAATAACAACGGGTAAAGCCTCAAGAGTATCTGGCCGTCTGCAACATATTTTTGATGATATGCGTTGGCGTTGTATGCAGCCGGCAGCAGTTTCTCAAGTTGATTCTCTTAGGCCTGTAAATTCACTCTGATGTTGAAACTAAATGCACTACCGACCTGAAATCGACGGCCTGCGAGCCGTTGCTGTACTACCAGTCATTCTTTTTCACGGAGGGTTTACGGTCTTTAGAGGCGGCTACGTTGGCGTCGATGTCTTCTTCGTAATTTCCGGTTTTCTTATAACCAACATCCTTGTTCACGATCTTGCGCGAGGCAAGTTTTCGATCATCCGCTTCTATGAACGAAGAGCGAGGCGAATTCTCCCTGCCCTGTTTTTCCTCATGCTGTGCTGCATCCCGTTTGCGTGGATGTGGATGATACCGTCAGCGCTCAAGAATTTTTCTCAAAGTCTCGCTGCCGTCAGCGCGTTTGCATCCAATATCCTATTTTGGCGAGAAGACGGATACTTTGCGGCCGCTTCCGAAGAGAAGCCTCTCTTGCACACGTGGAGCTTAGCGGTTGAAGAACAGTATTATATACTCTTTCCGGTATTCTTGCTTTTGCTTTGGCGCTTCGGTCGCAATCCTGCATTTTACACCATATTGGCGATTTCAATCGTCAGTCTTTTGTCGAGTGAATGGGGCTGGAGACATAAACCAGACGCGAATTTCTACTTCACACTAACACGTGCTTGGGCACTGCTTTCAGGTTCAATCTGCGCGTTTATTCAATACGGTAGGGCGGAAAGTTCAAATAATGTACTTTCTGCGTTTGGTCTTGCGCTGATCGTATTTGCAATTCTTTTCTTCGATGAAGCTACTCCCTATCCATCTGTTTATGCGCTTGTTCCGGTCGTGGGTACAGCACTTATCATCATATTTGGTACGCAGAACACCTGGACCGCGAAATTACTGTCAAGACACGCATTTGTAGGAATTGGCCTCATCAGTTACAGCGCCTATTTGTGGCACCAACCATTATTCGCATTTGCCCGTATACGTAGCATTTACCCACCAGAACGATGGTTAATGCTGCTGCTCGCTGCGGTGTCTCTTGTTATCGCCTATGTTAGTTGGAGGTATATCGAACAACCCTTTCGAAGGAAATCCAGCCCCTCCTTGCCTTCTCGGCGCGCCCTGTTTGGCATGGCGTTCTTCATAAGCTCCACTTTCATTGCTCTTGGCATATTAGGTCACATAAACGGCGGCTTCTGGCATCGCTTCGCCAACGTTCCAATTGCGCTCATCCAAGAAAATGATGACTGGCAAGACAACTCGGAATGCCATATTTCAAACGCCTTTTCAGAGGAGAAGGTCACCAGGTGCCTTAGCGGACTGGAGGGTAAGAAAGTTATATTGATCGGAGACTCTCACGCGGATGCAATTTCAAAATTCTTGCGGATCGAATTGGAACGGCACGGCATCGGGCTCATATCTTTCACTAGATCCGCATGTTTACCAATCCTCTTTACAAGCAGGGTCCCGAAGGAGGCGCACGCTGAGTGCGAGACATTCAAAAGCAACGCTTACGATTTTATTGCGCAAAATCCTGATGTACCCGTCATCATAATTGCACGCTGGGCGCTGAATATCTTGGGAACTAGATTCGACAACGGGGAAGGAGGCATCGAGTACGGTGAAAATGGGTTGAATTTTGTACTCGACCATAACGGGAGAATTGATACGGATGCAGACGTATTACAGAACATAAACCTACAACTTACTCGTCTCTCAAATGCCAACCCAACCGTTATACTGACACAATTTCCAGAGGCCGGCTGGAACGTAACTGATATCTTAATAAAATCGACTATCTATGAGAAATTCGTAAAGCAGATATCTACTTCTAAAGTTTCCTATGATGTTCGAAACTCAAGCATAAATGATTTCCTGAATTCTTTGAGTTCGAAGAAGCTGTCGGTAATTAATGTTCAAGAGATATTTTGCGATACCTTCATTATAGATCGATGTGTAATCTATTACCAAGATGTCATGTATTATAGAGATGATGATCACCCATCCTCAAATGCAGCAAAGTTAATTTCAAGTAAAATTGTCAAAAACGTTAAGTTACTTCCGCTGATTTTGGAGTAAAGTCCGAATATTTTCTCGCCATTATTTTCATGAAGTTTGCCTATTGCCAATTTGGTTCTTGTACCTTGTGCTGATGATGATCGCAGTCTGGGAAAGTGCAAACAAATACACTGGACCGCGGTATTGGATCACTCTAGCAAAGGGAATAGTTATTCTCGGCGTGATAGGAATTCTAAGCACGTTGGGGACAATGTTTGGAGTGTTCAGCGTCTAGAAGCGGGGACGGTATTCTCGGTCGTCACTTTATAGTATGGACTCTAAAGGCCGCCACGCGGACTAAACCGTCAATGTCCGCTGTTGGCTACAAGCAGACCATCATCGTGAGAGTCAGATACGTCTGCTCATGACCCTTAGCGGACATCGTTGGACTGTGCGGCTACGCAGCCGGTGTATGGAAAACACCGATTTCAGGTCGTGGCGTCAATCCTCTCACCCGCGTTTTCTAGGGGCATTTACGTTCACTGCACCGGCGTCAACGTGATATACGACGAGGGCTTAGCGTCTGAACAGCGCATCCTCGACTTTTTGGCGAAATGCTTGAAATGCTGGCAAATGGATTGGGTCGGCACGGGTCACGCGGCGGTTGGATCGGCGATCGGTACGAAAGTTGATCTATGTCAAGGATTTCCGCTACGGGATCTGCAATCGTTTCGAGCTTGGGAGTTTGTTAATTGCGGAGTTGTCGGATTGTAATTCAAGAGGGTGGGAAAAAGTGACGGAAGAAAATACCGAAAACTCAATGTTGTCGGAGTCTGTATCCATCTCTGCTACCGAAGTCTCCGGCAGCAATGAAATTCTTTGTCCTTGTACCGAATTGACCAGGAACGGTCTCATCGATGTCATGGCGGAAGGAATTACATCACTTGACCAATTGCTGGACACTGTTGCCGATAACGGCGTGGTAATTGGCGGAAAATGTACGGCCTGCCGTCTGGATCTTGAGCATTTCTTCACGCATTATCAGAGATTGGGGATCAAGAAATCCATAAAGAGCAAGAAGCGATCTGCTAAGGGTGAACCTCTAAGTCTCAAACAGCATATCTACAAGTTTTTGGACAATTTGAGCCCGATGGTGGCGCGGCCTTTCGTTCATTCTGCACCCGTTTTCTTCGGCAAGAACATTAGACAATGGGTTGCTGTTGCTAACAATAGTATGATGTTTGAGGACCAAGTTTTTGCTTCCAGCATGAACCTCCAATTGACGGTCCGAAATTCCGAAGGCGACATCGTTCATACAAGCAGCAGCGAGTTGCCTGCTGGAGAAACTTTTCGCCATGATGTCTCTAAATATTTGGAAAAATCCACCAACGGCGAGTTGATATTGGGCAGCGTTGAAATCGTGCGTCGCGCCCATACTGTCGGAACTAGAGGGTTTACAAGGCCGCAGATCGTCATCGAAGGTGTTGCGGGTAGTGGGGCGGTGCATACGCAGAGTAACTTAGGACCGCGCAGCACAACCCATACATTTTTTCCCAACTCCGAATTTCAGCGTTTCTTCGTAGCGCTATTGAATGGTTCACCGCATCCGATATCATTTAACATCAGCTATCCTCTAAACACCGCAACCGAATTGATGGGAAGCGGTGAAAACATCGTCGTCGAAGTGCCCGCCGGTGGAGCGAGGCTCCAGGAAATCGAGCCGTCGGAGGCCACCTTTCGGCAGATCAATGGCGGACTACTCCGGCTCAAATGCGAGAGCAAGAATCCAGAGCCACAGAAAATGCTTTTTGTTTGTGCTACGACGAGTCTAGATCAACTTTCTGTCGACCACCCGGCGGGCGGCGGCTGAACATGCCATACGGTTTTACTGTTCCAATTATCGGCGTTCTCCACCCGAACTGCGATTACTACGTTAACGTGCCGTTCTATCGAATTGGCGAATTGCTAGCGGTTAAGGATATTGCCCTGAATTGGCGTCTGCGTCTCTTTCATGACGGTGAGTTGAAAGATATTCGTGAAGAGACGGTTCTGTTCAAGAACAAAGTACCGCAATCGCCTCCAGACACTTTGCTTATCGAGGCAAGCGAGACAAACTGGGGTGAGAATCCCGGGTACTACGAATATGATTTTTCGCCGAAAGATGAATCCAATGATTCTCTAATTTTCAGGGAGTTTCTTCAGCCAGTGTCATATGCGATTTGCTCACCGGTAGGCGGTAAGAATATCTTTTCTACTCCAAGTTATAAGATGGCGGTACCGCCCGTAATCGAAATGGTCGCGGCCTACGGCCGGTATGTTGAATGTTATCCGGTCGTGGAACTTGATCGTCAACGGGACTATGGCGAGAGCATCGGCATGATTAACCCGTATAACAAAAACGTAAAAGCGGAGATAGTTTCGTCGAGTGGTGGCCGTATCTTTCCTATTCGCGTACCGAAATTCTCGGCGCGATATGCCCGATTGGATCAATTGCTTGAACAGGATAAAAACGATTGGCGGGGTCAAATTCAACTGACGGCAAATAATCGAATCGTGACGTTGGATATAAAGCACTCACTTTCAAACCCTGGACGGCTTTACAACGAAGAGCATCTTGATCCCTTCCGTGCCGACCCAACCCATTTGCCAGCACTTCAAGTATTTCGCCAAAAAGTCGGAGATGCGCTGTTCAAACGCTAAGCCCTCGTCGTATATCACGTTGACACCGGTGCAGTGAACGTAAATGCCCCTCGAAAACGCGGGCGGGAGGATTGACGCCACGACCTGAAATCGGTGTTTTCCATACACCGGCTGCATAGCCGCACAGTCCAACGAATGTCCGCACAAGGTCATTAGCAGACGTATCCACACGTCACGCTGATGGTCCGCTTATAGCCAAAGGCGGACGTTGTGCATCACGTTCCGTCCGGCTCTTTGTTCACCAACTCAATTACCGCCTTTAGGATAGCCTTCCACACGGATTGGCCGTCCTGATCCCCAACGTCCAACATCTCGTCGACACGTAAGGCCGCTTAAATCGGTGCCTCGGCACCATGCTGTTCGACCATCAGCTTGGCTGTGCGCCAGACGTCACGCTCGTTGATCATATTGGTCAGTCAGGGTCGTTGTTCATCCTGGACACAAAAGAGGGGATTCGCCATTTCTTGCGAAACTCACGGAATTGCAAATGGTCACACTTCTGTTCGCTACCTTAATCAGCCAGCCAGGTCGTTGAGCGAAATCCATCCTCGCACCAGATAGAGAACGAGGCCGCCATAAACTTGGCTCGCTGCAACCGACGCCGCCAAGCCATGGTTGCTCGGAATTAGATCTCTCCAACCAAAATTCTGTATCTCCGGCGCTGGGACCGGCATCGCAAAGACTTTCAATCCATTGGCGCGCAATGAGGCTGACATACGTGGAACATGAGCTAACGAAGTTATCATCAGGACTCTGTCGATCCGCAGCTCGCGAAGCCGCACGGCCAGCGCGCGTGCGTTCTCATGCGTGTTTCGGGCCGACTCATCGAGCCAAACTTGGCCAGGCTCGAACTCAAATGTTTCAGCGACGATTCTAGCTTCGGATATTCCGTCCTCGCGCAGTTTCCCACCGGTGATCAGCAATGGAATGCCGAGTCTTGTCTGTATCGAGGCAGCCAAGCTAATTCGCTGCACCGACTCGGAGCTCGGATGCCAATAACCGGCTGTGTCCTCATATGCTCCACCCGACGGCACAACGATGGCACCGACCTGGATTCCATCCTGCCAATTTGGAACAGCTTGAAGCAGCGGTAAAAGAGAAAGTTTTGCAGTTAGTGGTACGACCGAAAGCACCAGCATGACGATCGCAATTATTTCCGTTCGCCGGCCGAGACGACGAAATCGCGTATATCGCCTCACCGACAATCCAACGACAAGTAACAGCAAGAGGGGAAACGGCGGAAAAAGGAAAGCCGACGCGAACTCGTTCATTCGTTGCCCATGATTCGAAAATAGGTAAACGTCAGGTCACGGTCATTGTGTGTTTCGAATGCCCGCCATATTAGTCATTCTGGCCGTCTCGAAGGTTCATGCATTAGCCATTGGCGAGCCTCAGGCCCCAGCTTGTCGGCGCACTGTCATCATCCAGGCGGCGGTAGAGTTCGGCACAGGCGGTGCCGCTGGTGGGCCGCGAGAGCGGGGTCAATCGGGTGTCCCCGGCTGCCCCTGTGGTCGCCGATACAAACTTGGAAATGCCATGAACCGAAATCGATCGTGAGATAGCCGTCACTGAGCGAAATGCGCTTCGGCGCGTTGGGTGCGCGGACCTCGAACACCGCACGCTGGATCAATGATCCAAACACAATGGTCTTCCAGTGGTTCTCGAACAGATCCTTGAGCAGCCGATAGAGGAGGTTCTGGGAAGTCTCGAGGTTGAATTTCTCAAGTTTCTGGCCTCCCCGTTCGGTTACGGTTTTCATCGCCGTATGTACCCGTGACATTTAGATCCGTGCCCAGTCGGCTTTCGATCAGGTCGCCCGCGGCCGACGGTGACTAATCTTCTCGGCCTCTAGACCTACAACCTTCCGTTTAAAATCATAGCGTAGAATTAAACCCAGTCCACGAATTCCAGGAAGGATATTTAGGCTCGTCTATACTCGTCTCTTATTGATTCCCACTCTTTAGCATATGCTTCAGACTGGTTATCAAGCGGTTCCCATATGTTTCCTCTAAACCAAGGTCCCCCTCTAGTGAAGTGCACATTTTTTGCGTCAATTTCAGGCGAGGAATGGCCGTCTAACCAATTCCATTCTTCTGGTAATTCACCAATAGTATCATCTTCTAACCATCTAAAGTTATGCAACCAACGCCCTGACTTTGTGCTTACGTCATCAACTGTAAGATTATTGTGTCCTTCATGACTACAGTTATACATAACCAAAGACGACCAGTTTTTGCGTGAATACTGATATTGTTCATTCCCATACATCTTACGCGTTTCATTTGAAGCCTGGGTATGATTATGTTTTACACAATATATTGCAAATTTTGGATCATTGTATTTCTTAAATAGTTCCAAAGGATCAGATCTGAAATACATATCACAATCCATAAACAGCGCCCAACCTTCAAGTCTATGCAAGAATGGAGTTAGGAACCGTGAAAATGAAAAGTCCGTTGCAAACGGTCTTCCATCAATTTGATCACGATGCTGGATATCAGAATCGTTGTTTGGGCTAGGTAACGACGAACTGCCTAATTGCCAAGCACGTCTATATAAACCGATTCGTCTTAATAAATGTTGCTTAATTGGATATACGTTTAATGGACCAGATGCATGTTTGTCTGCCGTATATTTTAATACTTCATATGGCTCGTCTTCCCGTGGGTCGTAACCAACGTAGATTGTTGGAATGCTACTAACTGATTTGCTCATACTATTTCCTCATGATTAATTGTATTGGAAATCTCCAATTAATCGATATTTTACGTAAGGCGGATCAGATCTACCTTGAGGAAATCCGAAACGCCGGACTATACGATGCGATATGGCAGGCATTTGCAGTCTTGTTGCCGGTGCGAACGGTGGGCGTGATGGGTGATGCGCGGACCTATGATCATGTCTGCGCGCTGCGGGCAGTCACCTCGACGGATGGCATGACCGCCGACTCCTACCCATTTGCTCATGAATTCCTGGCCGCCACCGCAACCCGCATCATCAACGAGGTCGATGGCATCAATCGCGTGGTCTATGACGTGACCTCCAAGCCGCCCGGCACCATCGAGTGGGAATAAAAGGTCAATAGTAACTCGTTGATTTCCAAGCCAAACTAATTTCCGCAAAACTTTTCCACAAATTATCTGCCATTGTTTTTGCTGAACTTTTCTCATAACGTTACACAAAAAGTCACACAAAACTGTGACTACTGAAAACCACAGTAACGTAAGA
>CAZCVU010000026.1:0-14067 GCA_964501745.1 uncultured Flavobacteriales bacterium
GTCAGATTCTTGGCTCCCAGCCGCTCCTCCGTGACAATTTTGAATACTTTTCGACGCATGCCATCCTCTTCGAGGCCTTTCCATAGCTGCGTGGAATCCCTGAAAGGCTTCAATATCCGCATCGTTTTCATCAGAACTCTTCCTTTCTTCCGTTGCGTTGACCCATGGAGCGTCTGTTCGGGATCTTGCGGAATTAAGCCAGCAACGGCGTCGACTGGATCTATCCAAATTGTGTCGCTGGCGGATGAGGGGGAACCATTACCCCTGCCGCATGTTCTCGATCTCGTCGTGAAGGGATTGCGGAATGGTAATGCCTTCCATCGGCGTGCGCTGCCGGGTCTCATAGCGCCGGTCCGATGGCAGCCGGGTGCCCTCTTGTTTCAGAATCTTGGTGAACAAGGTCTCGGCATGGGCGAGCTGTGCCTGCCGGTCGCCGCTTGCCAGACAGCGGGCGGGATCGATGGCCATCATGAACTCGCCACCCTTCGGCGGCCCGCCGTCCGCGTTGTCGCGAACGCTGGCCTCGAAGCCGAATACGTCACCGATCAGCGCGCCAGTCAGCAACTCCACCATGAGGGCGATCGCCGCGCCCTTGTAGCCGCCGAACGGCAGTTGCGCTCCCGCCAATGCCGCCTCCGGGTCGGTGGTGGGCCGACCCTCGGCATCGATCGCCCAACCCTCCGGAATGGGTTTTCCGTCCCGTTGATGGATCATGATCTCGCCGCGCGCGCAGGCGCTTGACGCCTGGTCGAAAACCAGCGGCGAACGGCCTTTACGCGGCCACGCGAAGGCCATGGGGTTGGTTCCGTACAAGGGTGCAAGGCCGCCCGCCGGCGCCATGAAGCTCGTGTAGCTGGTGAAGGCGTAGGCGACCAGTCCCATCTCACCGAGTGCCTCTACCTCCGGCCACAGCGCCGCGAAGTGATAGCAGTTGATGACGGCGAGTGCCGCGATTCCCTGATCCCGAGCCTTCTGTGCCAGCGGCTCGCGGCCCACCCTGAGCGCCAGCGGCGCGAAGCCGTTCGCGGCGTCGACCTGCACAACGCCCGCCGCGAGTTCTCGGACCACGGGCTTGGCGTCCGGCGTCACCTTGCCACTACGCACCGACGCGACGTAGCCGGGCAAGCGGAACAGACCGTGCGATTTGCAGCCGTCACGCTCCGCCGCGGTCACCGTATCGGCGATCGCGCGGGCGTGATCCTCCGATACGGTGTTTGCCGTGAGGGCCTCGAGCGCGAGTGCATGCACCTCCTCGAGCGTCAGTCTGACTTGATCATTCATTGTTGCCTCCAGAGATAGCCCCGAACCTGATGACCCAGCGGCGGATTGTCTTGCAGGATACATTGATCTCGCGCTCGGCCAAGAGATTCTCGACATCACGATAGCTGGGCGTGTACCGATAATAGAGCCAGACGGCGCATTGGATGATTTCAAGCGGGAAGGAGCTATACCTGAAAGCTGGTGAGGGGATGATATGAGGGCAGCGTATCCTGGCGATGATCGAGTCGCCATTTTCCACGAAGGAGGGATCCGCGATGAGAGAGGATACAGTTGTCCGGCTTCGCCAACCAAGGACATTTTCAGAAGGTCCATTGACGGAAGTTTTGCGCCTTGGCGCGCGGCGTTCTTCCGGCGCCGACGAGATGGGCCTCAAGGAGTCGCTGGTGATCGCCGACGGCTACCGGGAGAGCGCCCAGTCGTGGCGTATTGCTGAACTTCTAAACATCAGATATCAACATGTTAGAAATGTTGTTAATGCACCTCTAAAAAGAAAAGAGAATGCTTCTGAGTTAGCTTCCAGACTATATTGAGTAATGTGGGCCAAGGCACCTCTTTCTTTTCCCTTCCACCTTCTATATCGTTATATTTTCCTCAACCCCGAACAGGATGCATTGTACACAAGGGGCAATGAAGCTCGTACTTCAGGCAGAATTGGGAGTTACGTTGATGACCAAGGTATTCTCGAGATGTGGGCTCGTGGCGCTCGCCACAGCCTTAGTATTCACCTTCGTATTCACCGTCGCCTCGGTGGCCCAGGCAGAGACCTGGAAAATTGCCATGCACGCCACGCTGGACAGCCCCGAAGGCAAGGGACACTTGCGCTTCGCCGAAAGCGTGGATAAGCATTCCGGAGGCAAACTGAAAGTTGTATTCTTCCCGAGCGAGCAGCTCGGCAAAAAGGATGCGACGTTTGAACAGCTGAGCGCCGGGGTCATTCAAATCTACTCGACGAGTCTGAACAACCTGCAAAAGTGGGTGCCGGATATCACCTACACCGTTGCACCTTACCTGTTCGAGAACCGCGGCCATTGGGAGCGTTTCATGGAGAGCGACCTCGTCAAGGGATGGCTGAAGCAGGTCGAGGAGAAGGCCGGTGTCATAGTGCTCAAACCTCTCACTTCCTTCATACGTGGGCCGTACCGCGTCACCGTAAGCATGAAGCCGATAAATTCGCTGAAGGACATCAAGGGTCTGAAGCTCCGCATGTCGACGCACAAGATGCAAATCGACTCCTGGACCTATCTCGGCGCGGAGGTCATCGTGCTTGGCTGGTCCTCCGTCTATGATGGACTCAGGCGGGGAATTATCGATGCGACCAACAGCCCGATGGGGCTGGTCGAGGGAATGAAATTCGACGAGGTGGTGAAGTACGTCGTTCGCACCGACGATTTCCCGGTGGCCAATAACTACGTTGTGAATGCCAAGGCGTATTATGGTCTAAGCCCCGAGCTCCGTAGCGCGGTGGACCGCGCGTGGGTCGATGGTGCGTCACACGCCGCCTCGATCATGGCGGATGAAGCCGCCGGGGCCGTCGGTCGGATAAAGGCCAAGGGCATCAAGTACGTGGAATTCGACACCTCGGATTTCTCCAAGCGCATGGCGCAATTCTACAAGGAACGGCACGAGACGGGAAAGCTGCCGGCCGGGTTCCTCGACACGGTCAACGCCACCCGCTAGCACCGGCAGATCGGTATGGCGCTGGTTGGCTTTGTCGACCGCCTTCTGAGCGTTTGCGAGCGCGTGTTTCACGCGCTCGCAATCCTCTGCCTTGCGATCCTGCTCGTCCTCAACATGGCGAACGTTGCCAGCCGTGCGATCTTCGGAGGAGGAATCGTTACGGCGTATTCGTGGAGCGTCGCGTTGTTCGTGTGGATGACGTTTTTCGGTTTCTTCGTCCTTTACCGCCAGCGCCGAGACATCACCGTCGATTTTTTGGTCGACCGCATCGGTCCATCGGCTCAGTCGGCGGTGCGGCATTTGGTTAATATAATAATCATTGGGCTGATGGTGGTGATCCTGCAGCACGCCCCGGAGACCCTCGCCGCTCAGGTCGGTGGGTTGGCGATGGCAGAGATTGGGGAGTTCGAGCTGCCGCGGTACACTCTTTCCGTGCCTTTGTTTGTCTCCTGTGCCCTGATTCTCATTGAATTTGTCATCGACTCGATCAAGGCGTTCGTTGGCAAGATAGAGCCGCCACACACGGCCGCCGGCAGCATCTGAGAGTTCAAACTGACGTGACCTGGGTTCTCTTCATTGGATTCATCGGCCTGATCCTCATCCGCGTGCCGATCACCATGGCGATCGGCACCGCAGTGTTGGCCGCATTGGTCGTAGCGGGCTATTCAGGCTACCTTTCCATTGTACCGCAGCAGATCCTGGACGGGGTCGCGAATCCGTCACTGCTCGCCGTACCGTTCTTCATCATGGCGGGCAATCTGATGAATGCGGTCGGCATGACCGACAAGATCTTCAACTTCGCGATGACCATCGTCGGTCATTTCCGTGCTGGCCTGGCCCAGGTCAACGTACTGTCATCGATGATCTTCGCCGGCGTGTCGGGTTCCGCCGTGGCCGACGTGGGTGGCCTTGGAACGGTGGAAATCAAGGCAATGCGCGAGCGCGGCTATCCGGCGGATTTCGCCGCCGCGCTGACCGTCGCATCGGCGACTGTCGGCCCCATCATTCCGCCGTCAATAGCCTTCATAGTCTACGCCTACCTCTCCAACACCTCGGTGGCGCGTCTCTTCCTTGCCGGCATCGTTCCAGGCATCGCCGTCGGCCTGTCGCTGATGCTGTTCAACTTCGTGATCGCGGACCGTCGCGGGTTCCCGCGCGAGCCGCGCGCCACCTTACGGCAGGTCGGCTCCAGCGCGGTCGACGGCATCGCGGCGCTGGTCGCGCCCGGCATCATTCTCGGCGCGATCCTTACCGGTTATACGACGGCGACCGAGGCGGGCGTGCTCGCCTGCGCCTATTCGCTGCTGCTCGGCCTGGTCTACCGCACCCTCACTTGGTCGAACCTTTTGAAGGCGCTGACCGACACTATGCTGATCACGGCGATGATCATGATCATCATCGGCTACTCCACGGTGATGGGCTGGCTGCTGGCCATCGAGCAGATTCCGCAGCAACTGGCCAGCGCGGTGTTGCTGACCACCGAGAGCCGATACGCATTCCTCGCTCTGCTGACCATCTTCCTTCTCTTGGTCGGCATGGTGGTGGAGGGCGTGCCGGCGAAAATTATCCTGGTGCCCATGTTGTTGCCGCTGATCGACCACTTCGGCATCGACCGCATCCATTTCGGCGTGCTCATCACCTTGGTGTTTGCGATCGGCATCGCCACCCCGCCCATGGGAATCGGCGTCTATATCGTGGTCGGGGTGAGCAATGCCTCGTTCGAGAAGGTGACGATGGCGGTGCTACCAATGCTGATTCCGTTGATCACCGTTCTCCTCGTGCTCACCTATGTCCCCGCGATCACCTTGTGGCTGCCCAACTTCATCATGGGGCCGGGCTAAAGCCTTATCCACTTGCGTGGGGTCGCACCACCCGTACCCCCGGCTACCCATGTCAGTGGCCGTCCAGGGGTGCGGGCTGGTTCCGTCTAAACGGCTAATGCTCCAGTACACACCAACGTAATCGTCGACCCCAATGGCAACTGTTCAACGTGGGCCAAACGGCACCAACGTTAAGTCGCTCCGGTCGCGCACGACCGAGCCGGAAATCAATATGGACTCGGTCTTTATTCGACAAACGACAGGGTATAGGGCAGTGACGAAAGAACTTCACCCCCATCTTTGGTCACCAGAACCGGGATTTCTGCGCATATGTGACCCAGATCGGACCTTCTCGTCGCGATCTCTATCACGATGACCATGTTGGGTTCGAGAACGGTGTGGTCGCCGGGGGTCAAGTACGGAGACTCGTGGACGTCCAGGCCAAGCCCATGACCGGCAAACTCCAGGGCCATGTCCAGTCCTTTGCTTTTCATGGCCTCGGCGCCGATGCCATAGAGATCCGAAGTCGTGATTCCCGGTTTGACCGACTCGATCACCAAGGAGTTCACCTGATCCATGGCTTCGTGGATTGTCACTGCATCCTTGGGCGGTTCGCCGTACGCGTACATCCTGGACATGTCGCCGATATAGGCCCTATGGACACAGCCGGCGTCGACCCACACCAGCTCCCCTTTCTTCAGTTTCCTCTCGGTCGGAGCCGCGAACCTCGCCCCTTTCTCTCCAAAGCAAACGTGGACGATGTAGCGGTCGGTCACCTCATCAATCACCGCCCTTTTTTCAATGGCCGCGAGTTCCAGTTCGGTCATGCCTTCCCTGAGGGCCTCCCTGACGGCCTTGTGTCCCCTTTCTACCCCTCTAACGGCGCCTCTCAGTCTTTCTATTTCTTCCGGCGTTTTGACTATTCGCAAGGTGGAGAAAGCTTCATGAGCATCGACCAGATCGGCTTTGGGCAAGGCCTTCCTGATCTCGTCCATCAGTGCGACGGAGACATCCTTGAAATCGAGCCCGACCCGGCCTCCCGCAAGGCCCCTCTCGGCCAGCGCCTTCGACAGGCAGTCCACGGGTTCCTCCCCCACCTTCAAGGCCTCGGTGCGTCCCGGGACATGGTACTTCGGCCCCCAGTACCATCTGTCCTCGATCCAGGACCCATAGGCGATCATGTCCCCTTCCTCCCCCGGATAGGTGATCAGGAATGGGGACAAGGACGCATCCCGAGGGAGGCCGGCAAGGCGGATCAGGGACGCACCATTGTACAAGGGCCCCGGATAATCCGCTCCAAAGTGGGTAAAGTATCCGGTTATGTAGCCGTAGTTGATGAAGCCGGTGCCGACCAGGATGTCGATGTTTCTTTCCTCCATGATTCTGGAGGCACGCTCCCAATCCAAAAGCTTGGTCATTTATCCATCCTCCTAAGAGTGTGACTCAAAAGTTATCCAGCAATCTCAAATCGTTGCCAGGCGCCGCAGCATAAACTGGATCATGGCCACCTGATGTAGGCGACGGCGATTTCGGCGACGCCTTCGAAATCCTTGGCCAGGCGTCGGCCGCAGCTGAGCCAACCGGAAGTACGCTCGAGCACCCGCGGAATGAACAACCGCGTTCAACAAAAGCCCTTCCGCATCGACGACAATGTGGCACTTGCGCCCCCTTGTTCCCTTGCCCGCATCGTAGCCCCCAAAATCGATCAAGCCCACCATTTTTCCGCCGATTTGGCGGTCTGGCTGTCGATGATCACGGCCGTAGGACTGGCCTCCCGGTCTATCTTTTCGCGAAGGTCCATCAACAGGGCGTGGTGAATACGGTCCCCGCCCTTTTGCCACTGCCGAAAATAGTCGTAGACCGTGCTGCGGGGTGGAAGATCCTTCGGCAACACCCGCCACTGGCAAGCTGTCCGCGAAAGTCAAACCAGTCCGTTCAGCCGTCTCTCCAGTCGGCGCCATGCCGCGGTGAGAATATGAAATCCCGACGTTTTTCGAGGATGGCCTTGGTGCCGCCGAATTCCTCGACCTTAAGGCGTAGAGCCTCCATGGCACGGTGGTTGGCATCCTCCGGGTCGACGATACTGCGCAGCTTGGCTTCAAGTTCGCTCACCTTTTCGCGACTGCCGCCGTTGGCGGCGAGATCAACGGCTTCCTCCGGGTCGCTCTCCAGGTCGAAAAGCTGGGGCGGCATATCGACGTAATAGATCAGCTTGTAGCGGCCGTCTCGGAGCATGAAACTGGCGGTCTTGGAACCCATGCCGTGATATTCGGCAAAGCCAAGCCTTTCGGTTTCTCGGCCACCGACGGCGGGCCACAAGGAGATTCCGGGCAACGCCTTGTCGTTTTCCGCTGGGGCTTCGCCGAACGCCTCAAGGATCGTCGGAAACAGATCGACGTGGGAAGCCACCTGCCTGACGGCCCTGCCCGACGGAATGCCGGGACCCGCCATCAGCAACGGAACGGCGACCGAAGGTTCGTAGTGGAACGAGGTATGGACAATGTAGTTGTGCCCGTGACTGCTGCCGTGGTCCGAGCTGTAGATGACGCGCGTATTCGCGTCGAGACCGGTCTCCTCCAAGGCCGCCATTACCTGTCCCACCTGTTCATCCAGGTGGGTGAGCACACCGAAATAGCAGGCCGCAATTTTCCGCATGAGGGCTTCGTCAACTCCGTCCTCGTAGCGGAGGACCCTGCGGTAGTGCTGCAGCGCCGGATGCTCCGGCCGTATGACGGGATGAATCTGCCCCGGCAACGGCGAATCCCCCGGCGCGTACAGGTCATAAAGACGCTGTGGGATGGTGTAGGGCGGATGGGCGCTCGTGTACCCTACGTAAAGAGCCCATGGCTTGTCGGTTCGCCCAGCGTGTCCCTTCAGCCACTTGACCGTCTCGGCGGTGATTTGTCTGTCATACTCCTGATCGGGATTGGTCTCGTTCACACCTAGTTCGTTGACGTACCTTCGCCAAATGCCGTTACGAACTTCCTCGCCGCTGCACCGCAGCAGGCCGAGCAAGTCCCCAATGCCTTCTGTAATGTGCATCGGAAGGATCTCTTCGGAAAACCCGTTGTCGTCCTCTGTGCTCCGGTAATGCAGCCTGCCGATCGCCGATACTTCGTGGCCCCGGTCGCGCAGGCGTCTCATCCAGCTCGGTATTCGGCCATCGTAGGCGGTGGAACTCTCCCAGTGCTCGTGCTGGTGTACGTAGAGGCCCGTGGCGACGCTGGCCCGGGCGGGCATGCATAGGGGGCTGGCGCAGTAAGCGTTGGTGAAATGGACGCCCCGATCCGCGATTCTGTCAAGGTTCGGCGTCCTCACGATTGGATGGCCGTAACAACCCAACGCCTTTTGGCAGTGACTTTCTGCGAGAATGAAAAGGAGATTCGCCGGCTCTACCATATCGTGCTCCCTCGGTTGTGGGTCGTCCTGGCCCAACAGACTAAGTCTTCTCCTTCTTCCGATCCGCCTCGGTATCCGGGAATCGCGGCAGGTAGCCGCAGTGCTTCCGAAGGCCGCGTGCAGAAAATTTGTTGTTTTGGTAGTCCTCGACCAGTTTCTCCGGGGCGCGCTCGGTTGTCGTGCCGTAACCGCCGGCGCCCGGGCTTTCGATGACGATCCTTATCCTCCGCCCTCACGCTGATCCCCCTGGCTTGATGTCAAGGACGAGCGAAGGCCGTCGATAATGGCCCGGACCGGGTTGTTCGGGGGTAGATGCCATTTCGTGGACGTGGAGTGCCACGGTGTCGTCGTCACAGCCGCAAGTGGCGGTGAAGGTTCCACCGACATCGATTCCGTATGCCGAGAGCATTCACTTTCCTGACAACTAACCAGAGTATATACATTAATCCAAGATCGCCGACGCCCTGTCAAGGAGCTGTGCCTTCCGAAAACCGCGTGCGTTGCGGAATCCTTGGGATGCACGAATGGTCTATCCCTCCGTGGGCGGGCTTAGAAAAGAAGAAGGGACATCTCCCAATTCTTCTGACGACATACAGCGGCTGGACAGAGGAAGTGAGCATGGTTTCAACAGGTTCCTATCCGCGCGATCTCATCGGCTACGGAGCGAATGCGCCCGCTCCGAAGTGGCCCGGTGGTGCGCTGATCGCCGTTAATTTCGTGGTCAACTACGAAGAAGGCGGCGAGAACTGCATCCTGCTCGGTGATGAGGGGCCGGAGACGGTGATGAGCGAGCTACCTGGGGACCCCGCCACGATAGGGCCGAAGGGCACGCGTAACCTAATAGTCGAGTCGATGTACGAGTATGGCAGCCGTGTCGGCATCTGGCGACTGCTACGCCTGTTTGGCGAGCGCCAAGTACACTTCACTGCCTTTGCCGTCGGCATGGCGCTGGAGCAAAACCCCGAGGCGGCGCGCGCCATGGCGGATGCCGGCCACGAGGTCGCCACGCACGGCTACCGTTGGATCAACTACGCGTCCCTTCCAGAAGCCATCGAGCGCGACCATATTCGCCGCGCCGTCTTGGCGGGCGAAAGGACGACTGGCCAGCGTCCGCTAGGTTTTTATCAGGGACGCAACAGTATGAACTCGCTGCGTCTCGCCGTGGAGGAAGGCGGATTCATGTATTGCTCAGATAGTTATGCCGATGACCTTCCTTATTGGGAAGAAGTCGATGGCAAGCCGATGCTCATGATCCCCTACTCTCTTGATAACAACGACTGGCGCTTTACCACGCCCATGCATTGCTTCAACTCCGGCGAGCAGTTTTTTGGCTACGTGAAGGAAGCTTTCGATTACCTCTACCGCGAAGGGGATCAGGGCCGACCGCAGATGATGTCAGTAGGCCTGCACCCGCGCACCATCGCCCGGCCCGGTCGCATAACGGGACTGGAGCGCTTCGTCGACTACATCCTGGCAAAGGACAAGGTGTGGGTAACCCGCCGGATAGACATTGCCCGACACTGGATCAAGCAGCACCCCTATAAGGCCTCGTCCTGATCGGCCGGCATTCCCCGCGCAACCACCGAATCGGGACGGATTGTAGCAAGAACGGGAGGCACGAGAGCCTATTTTGAAGGTCTGCCACGGTTTGCGCCATGCCGCGATGCTCTCGGGATCGGAAACCGAGCGGCTGGACCATAGCCCAGACCCGTTCGTCAATGGGGTGTACGAGACCGGGCTCAGGTGGTGGGCTCTGACCACCGGCAACCTCGGCGGCTTCGATGCCTGGCTCGCCGACGCCTACGCTGGGACGTTGAAACTGGAAACGCCCGTGGTGGGGTTTGGCGTTCCGGTGGAGGACATCGGCCTCGAAGAAGAGGTCATCGAGACCGGGGACTGGAGCAGCGGGTCCGCCTCTTCCGCGTGCTGGCCGAAAATGGGCAACGGGAGATGACCGTGGAGCGGCGCATCGCGCTCTTGCTGTGGCTTTCGCCAATTATGAATAGTCGATTTACCGGTTTTTCCATGCTGCGCTCCGTGTAAAGAAGGCCATTTCGTTCTGCCACGGTGCCTGCACGATTAGTCGCCATCAGGCGTAGAATCCCCGGTTGAAGAATCGGGCACGGATCCATAGTGATCCTGCATGTACCGGTCAGAAAATTTGCCGGTTCGATAGTCCTTCGCAATCTTCATCAAGGAACGATCGGCGGGAGAACCGTAACCGCCGGCCCCGGGCGTTTCTAGGGTGATCTTATCCCCGGGACCAACGCTCACGCCGTTCGGTTTGACATCCAACGGGGTTTCTCTGCCCCGGACGTCCACGTGAAGAAATCGACCGACCTTGCCAGGCTGTCCACCGAAGATGCCCCATGGCGCATGGCGAAATCGTTCCGCCGCACCATTGAATATGCAGGTGTGCTCGACCGGCGAAACAATGCGCCGGAGCCCAAGGCCGCCGCGATACTTGCCGGCGCCCCCAGAATCGGGGATCAAGCCGTAACTCTCCACCCGCAGGGGGTACTCCATCTCGATGGCCTCTATGGGCAGGTTCGAGGTGTTCGTCCCGTGTCCTTGCACACCGTCCTTGCCGTCCCGATCTGCACGGCCACCGAATCCCCCGCCAAGGGTTTCGAAGTAGAGATATCCGGCGCCGGTCCGCGGATCAATTCCCGAAAACACCGCCGTCGTGTTTGATCCGTTGCAGGCACCGATAGCCGCGTCGGGCAGCGCCTGGGACAGCGCCCCGATAATAACGTCGACAACACGCATCCAAGTATGGGCGCGGGCCGCCACGGCCGCCGGAAATGTGCAGTTGAGGATGGATCCCCGCTCCGCGACAACTTCGCAAACGTCAAGCACGCCTTGATTGTTCGGCACATCAGGGTCGAGCAATGCCTTCAAAGCATAGCAAATCGACGATACGGTTGCGTTCAAGATCATGTTTAAGTTGCCCCTGACCTGCGGGGCGGTGCCCAAGAAATCGAAATGGATGCGATCTCCGCTGACTTTGATGCTGACCTTGATGGGAATGTCCACGGTGCCGAGCCCGTCGTCGTCCATCATGTCTTCGAACCAATAGGTACCATCTGGAATCCTGCTTATCGCCGAGCGCATCCTCCGTTCAGAGCTGGTGATGAGCATCTCGAACGCCTCAAGAAGAGTCCCGACCGAATAGATCTGGGCCACCTCTTTCAAGCGACGCTCTCCAAGGCGGCAGGCCGCGATCTGGGCATAGTAATCGCCCCGGCGCTCCTCCGGAATCCGGACATTGAGAAGCAGGAGATCAAAGAGATCACGCTGCAGTTCACCGCGGTGGAACAACTTGACCGTCGGTATACGCAGGCCTTCCTGGTAGATCTCCGACATTCCGCCGGCCATTGAGCCGGGAACCATGCCACCGACATCCGCATGATGGGCGATGTTGCACATGAAACCCAGCAACTCCCCTTCGGCGAATACGGGCATGGCAAGGTTGATGTCGGGAAGGTGTGTGCCGCCGGCGACATGCGGATCATTGGCAATGAAGATGTCACCTTCGTTGATTTCCGTTGCAGGATACTTGGCGATCACGTTCTGAATGAGCCCGAACATGGAAGCGACGTGAACCGGAAGCGACTTGTCGGCCTGGATCACCAGCCGTCCCCGCGAGTCCATCACGGCAGTAGAATGATCGTGGCGTTCCTTGATGTTGGTTGAATACGCGCTGCGCATCAGGGCGATGTAGGTCTCGTCGGTGATGGACCGCAGGGCGTTAAATATGAGCTCGATCGTTACGGGGTCAAGCGAGCTGGCCTCGGCCTTACTCATTGCGCGGCCTTCATAATCAGGTTTGACGCTTCGTCGACCACTGCGAGATCACCCGGATGCAGGATCGTGGTGGCATCCATTTGCTCTATAATTGCCGGTCCGCGAATTTCATGACCATGACCCAGGGTCTCGCGAAGGAAGACCGGCGTCTCGATCGGGCCATCGGTTCGAAAATGCACGGGACGCGTCTGTATGGGCTCGGGTTCATGCAGGGCCCTGGTGGCTGCTCGGTAGCCGGCTGACTCGGTGAGTCGTCCCCGAGCGGTGAGACGTAAGTTGATCACCTCCACCGGCGCTTGCGAGTCGTGATAGCCATAATTCATTTCGTGAATGTCGAAGAAAAGTCTCTTTAATTCTTTGATCGAAGGTAGGTGGGCTTCTTGATTCTCGGTCGGCACGCGACCCAATTCGACCCTCAGCTCAAAGTTCTGCCCCACGTAGCGCATGTCGACGGCAACCTCCACGGAGCGGCGGCCGGCTGGAATCTCTTCCGTCTCGAACCAACCCCGGGCTTGGTCGACGAGCGTCCCCAGATGCCGCTGCAGGATTTCTACCTCGTCGGCATCCACGATCGTCCGGCCGCTGACGACAAAATCTTCCTTGAGATCCGTGAAAACCAAGCCCTGAGCGCACAGGATGCCGGGTGCCGGCGGGACAAGGACTTCCCGAATGCCTAAAGCGCGGGCCACATCCGCCGCATGCAGGGGGCCGGCGCCTCCAAACGCCATCAAGGTGAACCGCCGAGGATCGTGACCTCGTTCGATCGATATCGCGCGAATCGTCCGCACCATGTTGGCGACGACGATGCTTATCACGCCGCGAGCCGTCTCTTCGACGGACATGCTGATCGTGTTGGCGATCATCCCAATGGCCTTCCGTGCAGCCTGAACTTCCAGCCGCATGGCGCCTCCCAAAAGACCTGTCTCCGGTAACCGGCCCAGCACCAGATTGGCATCGGTTACGGTGGGTTGGTCGCCGCCAAGGCCGTAGCAGGCGGGTCCGGGATTGGCGCCGGCGCTGTCCGGCCCCACCTTGAGCAAGCCACCTGGATCGAACCACGCTATTGAGCCTCCGCCGGCACCGACGGTATTGACGTCAATCATTGGAAGGCGTACGGGGAAACCGCCAACGTCCCGGCCTACACTGATATCGGGCTCGTAGTTGCGAATTAGAGAAACGTCGGCGCTCGTTCCACCCATATCGAGAGCGATCACGTTGGACCTGTTCACCAAACGCGCTATTTGGGCAGACCCCACCGCTCCCGCGGCTGGCCCCGAGAGGACGGTACGGACGGGATAGTCACGTGCCCGATCAATCGACATCAGCCCACCGTTGGACTGATTGATCCCGAAGGCGACGCCGGCCATGCTCGAGGAGATCTCTTTGTCGAGGTGGCTCATGTATCGAGCGATGATTGGTTGCAGGTAGGCGTTGAGGACCGTTGTGGAAAGCCGCTCGTATTCGCGGAACTCCGGCTGGACCTCGGCAGATACGGAGACATGTAGGCCCGGAGCGGCGGCGCGCAAGGCGGCGCCGATCTCGTGCTCGTGCTGTGGATTGATGAAGGAGAACAAGAGGCACACTGCGCATGCCTCGACTCCTTGATCCTCCACGGCGTACACCGCTGCATTGACCTCCGCATCGGCAAGTGGCTGCAACACCTCGCCCGATGGACCGATTCGCTCCGCGATCTCGATGCAATGTTCCCGGGAGACCAGAGGCGCCGGGTAATCTGCCTTCAGGTCATAGAGATGCGGTCGAATCTGCCGTCCAATCTCCAAGAGATCCTTGAACCCACGCGTGGTGATAAGGGCAAGTCGAGCGCCTCGACGCTGGATGAGCGCATTGGTGGCCACCGTTGTTCCGTGGCCGATCCTCATGACGGAGGCGGTCGAGATCCGACTGTTTTCGCAAATCTCTCGAAGACCGTCGAGAATGGCGTGGGCCGGATTGTCTGGTGTGGACGGTGTCTTATGGACGTGGAGAGTTCCGTTTTCGGTGTTGTACGCATAGAGGTCGGTAAATGTCCCGCCAGCATCAACACCAAGGATCCAGGGCATGGAGAGAGGTTGGTTTTCAAGAT
>CAZCVU010000027.1:0-13976 GCA_964501745.1 uncultured Flavobacteriales bacterium
CTGGCCAGCCTGGTGCGTGGTCTCAGCCCGAGCCCGGGCGCATGGTTTGAGCACGCGGGCGTGCGGATCAAGGTTTTGAGGGCTGAGGTGGCGGCTGGAAGCGGCCTGCCGGGGGCCGTTGTCGACGATGTTTTGACGGTCGCCTGCGGCGACGGGACACTCCGACTCGAGCGACTGCAAAGGCCCGGCAAAGCCGCCATGGACACGGCCGACTTTCTGCGCGGCTATGCGGTGCCGCGGGGCACCGCCTTGTCATGACGCGCTGGCGGCTGCTCATCGAGTATGACGGCGGCAGCTTTGTCGGTTGGCAACGCCAGGACAATGGCCGTTCGGTCCAGCAGACGCTGGAAGAAGCCGTCCACGGATTCACACAGGAGACGGTGACTGTCCATGGCGCTGGGCGAACGGACAGCGGGGTCCATGCTCTCGGCCAGGTTGCCCATTTTGATCTTGCACGTGAAACCGATTCCGCAACGGTGCGCGATGCGGTCAACTTTCACCTGAAACCCGATCCGGTAACAATTCTTGAGGCGGCAGAGGTCGATCAGGACTTCCACGCCCGCTTCTCGGCGATCGGGCGGCACTACCGATATCGTATCCTCAACCGGCGGGCACCCGCGGCGGTCGAACGCGGCCATGTCTGGCATATCCCCGTAGAGCTTGATTGGCGCGCTATGCACGAGGCCGGACAGACGCTTACCGGCCAGCACGATTTCACCAGTTTCCGGGCGGCTGAATGCCAGTCCGACTCACCGGTAAAGACGTTGGACGCGCTGAGCGTTGAACGGCACGCTAACGACGTTGTCATCGAGGCGCGTGCGCGGTCATTCCTCCACAACCAGGTTCGCATCATCGTCGGTACCTTGCGGCTGGTCGGCGAAGGCAAATGGAGCTCCGCCGATGTCGAAGAAGCGCTTGCGGCGCGTGATCGGGCCCGCGCGGGGCCTACGGCACCGCCCGACGGCCTTTATCTGACCCGGGTCGACTACTGATGAGCCTGTCGGCGCGCGCCGCGGCGACGTCTGCGCCGCTAATTATTCCCGTCCTGCTGGTCGCGGCGGCATCAGCGAGCATACTCTCAACCGATCTCTACACGCCATCGCTGCCACACCTGACCACGTACTTCAAAACCAATGCCGAGACGGTGCAGCTGACAATGAGCCTCAATCTGCTGGGCTTTGGCGCGGCGCAGCTCGTCTATGGTCCGCTGAGCGACTATCTGGGCCGCCGACCGGTACTGCTCGGCGGGATGGTGTGTTTTGCCGTCGTCAGCCTTGTCTGCGCTCTTGCCTACAGTATCGAATTCCTGATCCTGGCCCGCGCGCTGCAGGGTATCGTCGCCTGCGCCGAGGCGGTCGTCGGCCTGGCGATCATCCGGGATATCTACGACGAAGAGGACAGCGTCCGAGTCCTTGCGGCCTACGGCATGGCGGTGGCGCTGGCCCCGGCCGTCGGGCCGCTGATCGGCGGCTATGTCCATGTCTGGCTCGGCTGGCGGGCGAATTTTGTCCTGATGACCGGAATGGTCACCGTCGTTGCGATCCTGATGTGGCGATTCCTGCCGGAGACGCTGGCAAAGGAGAACCGCATCGGCGGCCGCCCCGTTTCGCTCGCCCGCGACTATCTCCGCCTACTGCGACAACCACGTTTCATCGGCTATGCATTGCCGATTGGCCTTACCTTCGGCGGGCTTTACGCCTTCATAACGGCGGCGCCTTTCGTCTTGATCGAGCGAATGGGCGTCGCAACGCAGCATTACGGGCTCTACTACGCGGCCCTCGTCCTGGCCTATTTCTTCGCCAGCCTGGCGGCAAACCGCATCGTCGGGCGGTTTGGCGTCGAGCGGCTTCTTCGTGCGGCCCTTTTGATAGACATCGCCGGTGGCGCCGCAATTCTGTTGGTCGTCTATGCCTATGAAACGCCCGGTGCGCTTACCGCGGCGGTCGCCATCGGCACATTTGGACTGGGCTTTCTGTTTGCCACGGGGCCGGTCCGCGCACTTGCCGCAAGCGAGGCACAAACTGGCCTTGCGGCGGCGCTCCTTGGCGCGCTGGAAATGGGTGTGGCGGCATTGGCGGCGCTGGCTGTCGGCTTCTTCCACGATGGTACGGCGTGGCCGCTTGCTCTCACCTTCGGTGGTTGCAATATCATGGCGGCGATCGCCTACGTCCTCTGGGCACCATGGCGCTTCGCCGTACAGGATGCCAGCTAGGTCAGCATCGCGTCCGACACCATGCGGATCATCTGACCGAGCAGAAATTCGCCGACCACCAACGCCACGGCGAGTTCCACCGCAACGTCAAGCGCAATGCGGACAATGAAGCCGTGATAGAACATGAGAACGAGCAGAGTCACCAGGCTGACGACTGTAAAGGGGCCCTGGTGCAAGATGCCGCTACTCTGAAGTACAAGCAGCAGGATAAGGATCAGGATTTGTGGTCCGGCCGACCAGTTGTAGGCCACGATATAGCGAATGTAGGCTTCGCGACGGTTCAGCAGTGGCGTGATATAGGAGGCGAGCAGTGGCCATGCCACCCAGCCGATAACGTAGCCAATCCCCTCAACCAGGACGATACGAATGGGGTGGGCGCCCTCGGCAGGCCCGCCGCCGGCGAAGGCGACGAGGAGAACGTAGCCAGGCAGAATGATGACGGCGCAGGAGAACGACTTCCAGAACCCGTCGACGCTGTCGTCGAGCAGCGCCACCGCACTGCGGTCGCGTAGCAGCAGCCGCCAAGCGGCGTATAGTCCCCGAAACGCCTCCTGTGTGGTTATCATGCGGCGTTGAAGTAGCCCGTGAGCACGACCTCGTAGATCTTGGTCAACTGCCGCAGGTCTTCGACCAGCACCTGTTCATCGACCTTGTGCATGGTCTGCCCGACCATCCCGAATTCCACCACCTCGCAGTGTTCCTTGATGAAGCGTGCATCCGAGGTGCCGCCGGTTGTACTGAGCTCCGGAACGGCACCCAAAACCGTCTCGATCGCGTCGCTGATCAGGGCCGAAAGAGGACCCGGCGGGGTCAAGAACGCTTCTCCACTTATGGCGACCTCCAGATCGTAGCGGCCAGCGCGCCCGATCGCCCTGCCGATCGTCTCATGCAACGCCTTGGTCAGCGATGCCGAGCTGTGGAGGTCGTTGAAGCGGATATTGAAGGTGGCCTGAGCCGCGGCCGGGATCACGTTGCCCGCGGGGTTCCCGATATCGATGGTCGAGATCTGCAGCGTTGAGGGTGGAAAATGCTCTGATCCTTGATCCAGTGGCCATGTGGTAAGCGCATTGAGGATCGCCACAAGCCGGTTGGCAGGGTTGTCGGCGAGATCCGGATAGGCGGTATGGCCCTGGACTCCATGTACCGTCAGTTGGCCGTACATGCTGCCACGGCGGCCGATCTTCGCCATCTGGCCCAACCGCTCAGGGTTGGTCGGTTCGCCAACGAGGCAGGCATCGAGCCGTTCACCTTTCTCCTCGAGCCAGCGCAACATCTTTTGCGTGCCGTTAATCGCCGGACCCTCCTCATCGCCTGTGATGAGCAGGCAGATCGAGCCGGCAGGTGGCCCCTTGGAGAGCACGCGTTGCGCCGCTGCGGTGAAACAGGCGATCGCTCCCTTCATGTCGGCTGCGCCACGCCCGTAAAGCACGCCATCCTCTAGGACGGCGTCGAACGGGCCCCGGCTCCAGGCTTCGAGCGCTCCGGTCGGCACCACATCGGTATGGCCTGCGAAGCAGAAGTTCGGGCCGGCTTCGCCATAGCGGGCGTACAGGTTGTCGACGTCCGGCGTGCCGGGTTCCGAAAACACCAGCCGCTGGCAGCGGAAGCCCAGCTCCTCGAGTGTTCGTTGCAGCAGGTCCAGCGCGCCACCTTCTTCGGGTGTTACGCTGGGACAGCGGATCAGCGCCTGCGTCAACGCGACCGGATCGACCAAGGGTCAGTCTCTCAGGAGTTCGTTGATCGAAGTTTTGGCGCGCGTCCGTTCGTCGACGCGTTTGACGATCACCGCACAATAGAGACCGGGTCCGGGACTTCCGTCGGGTAGCGGCTTGCCGGCCAGCGATCCTGGCACAACCACCGAGTAGGCCGGCACACGCCCGCTATGGACCTCGCCGGTTGCGCGGTCGACGATCTTCGTCGAAGCGCCGAGATAAACGCCCATGGACAGCACCGAACCCTCCTCGACGATGACGCCCTCAGCTACCTCGGAGCGCGCACCGATAAAGCAGTTGTCCTCGATGATCACCGGATCGGCCTGCAGTGGTTCGATTACGCCGCCGATGCCGGCACCCCCAGAAATATGGCAGTTTTTGCCAATTTGAGCGCAAGTGCCCACGGTCGCCCAGGTATCAATCATGGTGCCGCCGTCGACGTAGGCCCCGAGATTGACAAAACTGGGCATCAGGACAACGCTGGGCGCGATGTAGGCCGATCGCCTGACAACGCAGGTCGGCACCGCGCGAAACCCTGCTTCGCGAAATTCCCGGGCGCCCCAACCGGCCCATTTTGCAGGGACCTTGTCCCACCATGGCGTATTCCGGCCCGGTCCACCCGGTATCGTCGTCATGTCGTTGAGCCGGAAGGACAGCAGCACCGCCTTCTTGAGCCATTGATTGACGTGCCATGTTCCGCCGTTCTTTTCAGCGACGCGCGCTTTGCCGGAATCCATCAGGTCGAGCGCCATTTCCACGGCGTCTCGCGTCTCGCCCTTGGTCTTCGGCGTCACCTCGTCACGTGCCTCCCAGGCCGCATCGATGACGGTCTCCAACTGCTTGTTGTCCATGGCAGAATCCATAAGGCAGGGGTTTGGCGGCGGCGAGAGTGGGCAAGTTGCGAAGGAGTGTCAAGGTAGGGCGGCGATGCAATCGCCGCCGTATCAGGGCGTATCTTCGCTGGGTAGTGCCACCAGCCAGGCCACCAAATCGTCGGTGACGTGGTGAACGTGATCACCGTCGCTACCGTCGTGTGACCAATCGAGATGCGTCCTCAGCCATACCGTTGCCATGCCGAGCGCGGCCGCTGGTACAAGGTTGCGGGCGATATCCTCAATCATGACGGAGCGGGCTGGATCGATGTCGTAGCGCCGTACCAGGTCCTCGTAGGGGGCAGCGTCCGGCTTTGGGCGATAATCGGCGGCGACGATGTCGTAAATCGCCTCGAAATGATGCCCAACCCCAAGCCGGCGAAGCACATTCTCCGCATGGCGTGCGGAGCCGTTCGTATAGATCAACTTGCGCCCGTCGAGCTGCGACAACGCGCCATCGAGCTCCGGGCTCTCCGGCACGCCGGACATGTCGATATCGTGTACATACGCCAAATACTCGGCCGGCTCGATTGCATGGTTTCTCATCAGACCGCTCAGCGTCGTGCCATGCTCGCGGAAGTACTTCTTTTGCAGCACGCGGGCGTCGCCGGGGTCGAGATCAAGCGCCGCCGCGACGAACTCGCCGATGCGTCGGTCGACCTGGGCAAACAGGTTGCAGTGCGCCGGATAGAGCGTGTTGTCGAGATCGAAAATCCAAGCCTGCGTGTGGCGTCTGTGCGGCATTGTCCGGGCCGGCTTCGCCGACGGTTGTGCAGCTTGATTTGAGACAGTAGTCATCGCGGACAGGGTAATGCCTTAGTGTGAATGGGCCGCGCCCTTGGATGTGAGAACGCCGCTCCTATCGGCCGCGGATCAGCGTTCCCGAGCCATGCTCGGTGAAGATTTCCAGCAGGATGGCGTGCGGCACCCGTCCATCGAGGATCGCCGCCGCCTCGACGCCGTCCTTGATCGCGCTGATGCATGTCTCAACCTTCGGAATCATGCCACCTTTCAGGGTCCCATCGCGCAGGTATTTACGCGCGCTGCGCAGGCTCATCTCGGCAATCAGCTTGCCAGTCTTGCCGAGCACGCCTGCGACGTCGGTCAGCATCAGGAGCCGTGTCGCATCGAGTGCCCCGGCTATGGCGCCAGCCACCGTATCCGCATTGATATTGAAGGTCTGACCTTTGGTGTCCGTGCCAATCGGCGCGATGACGGGAATGAATTTGGACGCATCGAGCAGCCGAAGGACATGCGCATCGATCTCCTGTGGTTCGCCGACGAAGCCCAGGTCCAGGACCTTTTCGATGTTGGAATCCGTGCGCTTTGCCCGGCGACGGAGCTTGCGTGCACGGATCAAACCGCCATCTTTGCCCGACAGGCCGACCGCGCGGCCGCCCGCGGCGGCGATCTCCGCCACGATCTGCTTGTTGATTTGTCCAGACAGCACCATCTCGACGATACCGACCGTTTCTCGGTCGGTAACGCGCAGGCCGTCGACGAATTCGCTCTTGATCTTGAGCCGGTCCAGCATCGCACCGATCTGCGGTCCGCCGCCATGGACGACCACCGGATTGATGCCGACCTGCTTCAACAGGACGATATCGCGCGCGAAATGCTGCGCCAGGTCCGCGTTGCACATCGCGTGACCGCCGTATTTGATGACAAACGTCTTGCCCGCGTAGCGCCGCATATAGGGCAGGGCTTCGGTCAGGATGCCGGCCTTGGCCAGCCATTCGTCACGCAACAGGGCTTTGGATTTACTCATCGGTTGCTCCGCCGAGCTCGCGGGCGTTCTTCGAAACGGGCGCGAACTCTAACTCAAAGGCTTTGGCGCCGCCAGCGCCGCAAGTTCGCTGCGTAGTTCGATGATGCCGGTGCCGTCACGCGCACTGGTGAACCTGCACTCGGTGAGCGCCGCAGGCCGCGTCGCCAGCACGGCGGAGACGCTCTCTGCAATGCCTGCGTGTCTGGCGTCGGGCACCTTGTCGGCCTTGGTCAGCACAATTCGATAGCCGACCGCGGCCTCGTCCAAATGCCCCATCATCTCAAGGTCACTGGTTTTCAGTCCATGCCGTGCATCGACCAGAAGGCACATCCTGCGCAGTGATGCTCTGCCCTTGAAGTAGGCGGTCATCAGCGCGGTCCAGCGAGTGACCTCGTGCTTGGGCGCGCGCGCGTATCCGTAGCCCGGCAGGTCGGCCAGCATCAGGCGGTGGCCGAGATCGAAGAAGTTGAGCTGACGCGTCCGCCCTGGTGTGTTGCTGGTCCGCGCCAGCGTGTTGCGGCCGGTAAGCGCGTTGACAAGGCTAGACTTGCCGACATTGGAACGCCCGGCAAATGCGACCTCGGGCAGATCGGCTGGCGGCACACCACCAAGATCCGCCGCGCCCAAGATAAAACTGCATTCCTGCGCGAAAAGCAGACGGCCGGCCTCGATCGCTTCGGCCGCCGTGCCAGCCACAGCCGTAGAGTTCGCGTTCAGGTCGTTGCTCCCGCCGGCCGCGCCGCGGTTCGCCGCATGATGATCCACTGCTGCAGGATCGAAAGGGCATTGTTCCAGGCCCAGTAAATGACCAGACCGGCTGGGAAATTTGCCAGGATGAAAGTAAATATGAATGGCAGAAACGTGAAGATCTTCGCCTGGATCGGGTCGGCTGGTGCTGGATTCAGCTTCGTCTGAAGGTACATGGTGGCGCCCATGATAATTGGCCAAATGCCGATATTGATGACATCCAAGGTAGCTGGCACGTTCCAGTCGACAAGGCCGAATAGCGTCATCACGCCCAGCGGATCGCGTGCCGAGAGGTCTGTGATCCAGCCGAAAAATGGTGCATGGCGCATCTCGATCGTGACGAACAGAACCTTATAGAGCGCGAAGAACACCGGTATCTGGACAAGGACCGGCAAACAGCCAGCCATCGGGTTCACGCCTTCGGCCTTGTAGAGCTGCATCATCTCCATGTTGAGCTTCTGGCGGTCGTCGCCGTAACGCTCCTTGAGCTCGACGAGTTTCGGCTGTAACAGCTTCATCTTGCTCATGGCGCGAAAGGATTTGTTGGCCAGTGGAAACAGCAGCAGCCGGATGCCGACGGTGAGCGCAAGGATCGCCAGGCCGAAGTTACCGAGCTTTCCCGACAGCCAGTGGATCGTCAGGAAGATCGGTTTCGTGAGGAAATAGAACCAACCGAAATCCACCGCCCGGTCAAACAGCTCGATGTCGAGTTCGCTGCGGTACTTGTCAAGCAGCGTAACTTCTTTGGCGCCCGCAAAAAGGTGAGATCTGGCCTCCAGCAAACCGCCCCGAGGCAACGTCTCCGCCTCTCCGAGAAAGTCGGCCTGGTAGAGCGTGGTGTCTCCGCGCGTGCCGCTGGTAAAGCTCGTTTCGACCGTCCTCTTCTGATCCGGCACCAGGGCGACCAGCCAGTACTTGTCGGTAATGCCGATCCAGCCGCCCAATGTCGGCTGGCGGATGGTTCTGGCATCGACGACATCGTCATAGTCCACCTCCTTCAGGGTGCCGTCGAAGACGCCGAGCAGGCCCTCATGCAGGATATAGAAATTGAGGATATCAGGCGTGTTGGTCCGGGACACCAGCCCGTAAGGCGCAATCGTCACGTCCTTCGGCCCGCTGTTGCGGACACGTTGGATCACTTCCAGCATGTAGTCTTCGTCCAGCGCATAGCGGCGCTCGAAACGGAGACCCTCACCATTGTCCCATGTCAGCGTCACCGGCGAGTCTGGCGTGAGGCTGTTTCGATCAGCCTGCCACTTCGTCAGCCCGTCGGGCGATTTCACGTTCGCACCGAGCCAGCCGAACTCAGCATAGTAGGGATCGCCGGTATCCGTTGGCGATAACAGCACGATGTTGGGGCTCGAGTCGTCGATCGTCTCGCGGTAGTCGGACAACACCAGGTCATCGATTCTCGCGCCAAGGAGTGAGATCGATCCTTGGAGCCGCGAGGACAGGATCTCCACCCGTGCGGTCTTCTTGAGCGCCTCCTGGCGGGCCAGCGTACCCGACTGCGTTTCCCTGAGCACGCTTGGTACACTGGCACCCAACGTCGGTGTAGGGGCGACGCTGCCCTCCTGCGTGGTCGCGGGCTGGCTGACCGCCGGCTGCTGGGTCTGCGGTGCCTGCTGTTGCTGTGCCTGCTGCTCCACTTGCGGCTGCACGAAGATGAACTGCCAGCCGACGAGAATGGCCACCGAAAGCACGATAGCGAGGAGGATATTGCGTTGGTCAATCACGATGGCGTGCCTGAAACCGGTGCCATTTTAGGTCTACGCCCGCGATCCTGCTCTGCATGGGGATGCCCGCAGGAGCTTGCCTGCGCACATTTCGGCACCGGATCGTAGCCCCAGCCACCCCATGGATGGCACCGCACCAGTCTCTTTAGCGCAAGCCACCCCCCGCCAATGGGACCATGCAGCGAGATCGCCTGTACGGCATACTCCGAACAGGATGGCCAGTAGCGGCAGCTCGCTGGCGTCAGCGGCGATACGACGGTTTGGTAGGTGCGGATTGCCAGTCTCAACGCGGCGCCTACAAGAGCGGATGCTTCGTTCATATGCCTAACCATTGCGCCACGCCTTAAGCCGTTTAAGAGCGGTCTCCAGGTCATTCAACAGCTCCGCATAGGGTCTTCGCATGGTCTCTTTCCGGGCGATCACGACGTAGTCATGGTCGGACCTGCCATGATTGGAAATAACCGTCTCGACAACGGCACGCAGGCGTCGCCGCGCCCGATTTCTTGCAACGGCGTTGCCGACGCGGCGGCTTGCCGTAAGACCGACTCGTGGTCCGAATGTCACGTTCGAACGGTCTATCGTCTGCAAGATCAATCCGGGAGTAACCCATTTTCGTCCTGATCCGGCGACACGCAGGAATTCCGGCCGCCGCGTCAGGCGTTCGACCGCCGGAGCCATAGCTTTCAGGCCGACAGACGCTTGCGGCCCTTGGCACGTCGCCGTGCGATGATGCGACGTCCGCCTACGGTCGCGGAGCGGGCGCGAAACCCGTGGCGACGTTTGCGAACGAGCCGACTCGGCTGATAGGTGCGTTTCACGGCGCCTCTCCATTGAACTCTGATTGAAAGCCACGCTGTATTAGAGTTTCGTCCCAAGCAAGTCAATTGGCAGGGTTGCAAACGTCAACCGGAAGGCTGGCCGCATCACGAGCGCGTGATTCGCTTATGGCACCTCTCTCGGCAAGAAATGGGATGCTGTCAAAGTGGTCTCGGATCGCTTTCACCTTCCCGTGTCGTAGGCCGTATATCATTTGCGACCCACCGGTCGCGCCGTTAAGGTTGCCTGCCTTGAGCTCCTGGCTTAGGGACACGAACTGGAGGTCCAGCGATGCCACAACCAACCGAGCCCAGCTTTTCACATGTCGGGCCGTTTCAATTTGAGACGCAATATCGTGGCGGGCCGCCCGAGCGCGAAGGCCCGACACTTAAGGTCTTTGTTAAGGACGCAGACGACTGGAAGCTCGTCATGCGCTTCGACTGCACGCGCGAGCGACCTCATTGGCACGAGACCTTCAAAGGTGGGCCGCAGAAGATCATGTTTTGGAGCAACACCGACATGGAAGAGGCGGTGGGCCTCGCAACCGCGGAGGTCAAAAGCAGTTTTATCGCCAAGCTCGAGAAACTTGGCTATGCCGAAGAGGCTGCGGCTGCACGCGATGCATCAGTCCAAAGCATACTCGGTGAGCAATGCGACAAGCTGCACGCCTACATGAGCAATTAGGTCTATGACCGCCCAATGACTCATGATCGACAGGAGAACATCGGTGACGCAGTGCCGAATGTCGGCGGACCGCGGGCGACAGTATTGAAACGTCTAGTGCCGGCGGTCGTCCTTGTATTGGGCTTGATCCTATTCTTCGCGTTCGGTCTCGACGAATATGCGAGCTTTGAGGCGTTGGCCGACAACCGGCGGTGGCTGATTGAAGCCGTAAGCGACCACGCTAAGTTGTCGGCGCTGATCTTCTTCTTGTTCTACGCGACGATGATCGCGTTTTCGATCCCCGGCGCCGCCGTGATGTCCGTTGCCGGTGGCTTCCTGTTCGGTCAGTGGTTCGGCCTGCTCTACAACGTCAGCGCCGCCACACTGGGCGCGACCATTCTCTTTCTGGCCGCCAAATGGGCGGTCGGTGATGCCTTGAGAAAGCGCGCTGGTCCCTGGCTGCAACGTATGGAGGACGGGTTTCGTGAAAATGCGTTTAGTTATCTGCTTGCGTTGCGGCTGGTGCCCGTCTTCCCATTTTGGGCCGTCAATCTCGCGCCGGCTCTGCTCGGGGTACGTCTCTCGACATACGTTTCGGCGACGTTTGTAGGAATAATTCCTGGCGGTTTCGTGTTTTCTACATTTGGCGCCGGTATCGGTGGCATCCTGGATGCGGGCGGCGAGATAAACGCCTCGGCAATACTGACGCCACAAATTATTATCGCCTTGGTTGGATTGGCGGTATTGGCGTTGCTGCCGGTGGCATATCGCAAGTTCAAGTCAAGGGCATGAGCCGAGCTTGAGAATTCCCAGAGACAAATAACGCACTGGGAATTTTGGCGGTTGAGGCGGTCGAAGCGTGGTATATCTTAGACGATCGGACCCGGCGGAATGGAGCCCATACGCAGATTAATGCGCAGCCTGTCTGCACGTCTGCTCCTCCTCACCATTTTCTTCGTTATGTTGGCGGAGGTCTTGATTTTCGCGCCTTCGGTGGCGCGGTTCCGTGAGAATTGGCTGGTGGAACGGCTGGGAGCGGCGCATCTTGCGATACTCTCGCTGGACGCGACGCCCGATCAGGTTGTCAGCGACAAACTGCGCATGGAACTGCTTGACCATGTCGGTGCGTTGGGAATTGTCGTCCGTCGAGACGGAGCAAAACTGGCCTTGAGCCAAAATATGCCGCCGCAGGTCAGCGACCAAATCGATCTGACGAGCGGCGGCCTTATGACGATGATCGGCGATGCGATGCTGACGCTCGGCAGGACCGACAATCGGATAATTCGCGTTATCGGCAAGTCGCCAAAGGATCCAAGCGTCGGTATCGAGCTGGTGATCGAGGAAGGCCCGCTGCAGCGGGAAATCGTAAACTTCGCCTGGCGTATTCTGGTGTTGTCGATCGCAATTTCGCTGATAACCGCGACATTGCTATACGCATCGCTGCATCTGCTTTTGGTGCGGCCGATGCGACAAATCACCGAGAACATGGTCTTGTTCCGGGAAGATCCAGAGGATGTAAACCGTGTCGTGCAGCCGTCGCGAAGGCGCGACGAGATCGGTGTTGCGCAGCGCGAGCTGGCGGGCATGCAGCAGCGGCTGCGGGCGGCTCTCAGGCAAAAGGATCATCTGGCAGCGCTGGGGACTGCGGTTGCCAAGATCAACCACGACCTGCGGGGAATTCTCTCGCCAGCTCTGCTGATCTCGGATCGCCTGGAGGACAGCGAGGATCCGGAGGTGCGGCGCGTTACGCCGCGTCTTGTGGCCGCGATCGAGCGCGCCGTCTCGCTGTGCAGCCAGACAATGGACTATGTGCGTCGCGGCGAGCCTGACGTGCAAAAAGAGACGTTTCCGCTGAACGCACTGGTGGCGGACATCGGTGCCGATCTTGCCGATCCACAGGGCCAAAGCGTCGCTGTTGAATGCCGCGTGGAATTGGATCTCGAAGTCTCTGCCGACCGTAGCCAGATGTTTCGCGTGTTTGGCAATCTTGCCCGCAATTCGGTGGAAGCTGGCGCGGATACGATTTCGATTGGTGCAAGTAAGAGGGAACATGAGATCGAAATAGAGATTGCCGACAACGGCTCAGGCTTGCCGGCGCGTGCAAGGGAGAATTTGTTCAGACCATTTGAGGGCTCGGCGAAGGCCGGTGGCGTTGGGCTCGGATTGACGTCGGCCCGCGAACTTGTACGTAGCCACGGAGGCGAGCTGTCGCTGGTCTCCACGGGCGAAACTGGAACCGTATTCAAGGTGACGCTGCCGGCGTAGCGCGCTTGCTGCGATGCCACTGACTAACACGTTCTTTCACATGCACGTGAGAGCGCCTTCCGTGCTTGGGCGTACGGTATATCTTTGAGGTTGCCTCCCAACGGCACGGGCGGCTGCCGGACGATACCATGCCCCCTGAATGTCGGCAGCCGTCCGGATTCGTTGACGACCCACGACCTCATCGACATTTGACGATAAGCACCTCGCACCTCGCGGCGGGGCCACGCTTGTCGGTCGAGTTGGCCCGTTAGTCGAGCTGGAACGTTACGGCCTTCAGATAGGCCGACTCCGGGAGGGCTGGATGAACCGGGTGATCCGGGCCGGCACCGCTGGCCATGAGGATGCGCCCGCGGCGCCGCGCATCGGAAAGTCCGCGCACCACCTGCTCGTTGAAGAGTTCGAGACCAACGTTGTGCGAACAGGAGGCAAGAAAGAGAAAGCCGCCTGGCGCAACCAATGGCGCGGCCAGCCGCGCGAGTTTTCGGTAGGCGCGTGACCCCACCTTGAGATCCTTCTTTGACCTGACAAACGACGGCGGATCGGCAACGACGATATCGAAGCGCTCGTTTGCGCCGGCACGGGCCGCCAGATCGTTGAACACGTCCGCCTTGTGAATGCGGATACGATCGGCGACGGCGTTATGTTCGGCTGCCATCGACGCCAATGCCAAGGCGTTTGCGGAGGTGTCGACAACAACGCCGCCGCTGGCGCCCCTGACCAATGCCTGAATTGCAAAGCCGCCCGAATGTCCGTAACAGTCGAGAACCAATGCGCCTGCCGCCAGCGATGCGACGAATATCCGGTTGATGCGTTGATCGTAAAACCAACCAGTCTTTTGTCCATGCAGGATGTCAGCATAGAAGACGGTGGCGTTCTCGCGGAGTTGAACCGGTTGATTGACGGTCCCCTTCGCAACCTCACAAGATGTACCGAGCCCCTCAAGCTTACGCGCGGCGCTGTCGTTCCGAAGCACGATGGCGGATGGTGCGATTGCACTATCGATGGCGAGAAGCAGGTCGTCTTTGAGGCGTTCGGCACCGGCGGTGTTGAGCTGCAGCGAGATTGCCGGGCCGTAGCGATCGATGATCACGCCAGGCAGCCCATCGGCCTCGGCGTTGACAAGCCTGTAGTACGGCTCGTCGAATAGCCGCTCGCGCAGCCGGAGTGCAGCGTCTAGCCGCGTCT
>CAZCVU010000028.1:0-13728 GCA_964501745.1 uncultured Flavobacteriales bacterium
CCCCACGTAAACCAGTCGGGCGGATGCCATGGCGTCGGCTGCCACGAATGGTCGTAGATATAGTCCAGTCCGATCCCAACATGGCGCGGTCCGACGAGGTCGGCGACGTAGTCGATATGGGCGACAAGATCTGCGACGGTAACACCTTCATCGTCGGCGACGTCGGTGAGGTCCCGACCGAAGCCGTGCAAGCCGATAACACCACCCGTTTGGGCACAGGCGGTGATCAGCTCATCGGGCACGTTACGCCGGCGATCGCACAGCGCGCGGGCAGGCGAATGGGAAATGATTACCGGATCGGTGGAGACCTCGAACACGTCCATCGACGTGCGGTCGCTCGCATGGGAGCAATCGACGATCATGCCGACGCGGTTCATTTCTTTCACCATGGCAGCGCCAAACCGGCTCAGGCCGCCGTTGCCAGGTTCGAGACAGCCGTCCCCGACCAGGTTCTTTAGATTGTAGGCCATCAGCATGTGGCGGATGCCGAGCCGATAGTACACCTCGACCATGTTTAGGTCGCCGGCGAGCGAGTTGGTCCCCTGGAAGTGAAAGCCGACCGCGAGCTTGCCTTCTGCTTTCGCGCGCAGAATATCGTCGACGGACTCCACGAAGACGTAGTCGTCGGAGTGGTCGCGAAAATAGCCACGCTCACGTGCGATCATGCGAACCGTCTGGTCCAGGCTCTCTGCGTCAAGGGCCACGGTCAGCGAGACGAAGTTGAACCCGCTGGCGGCCATGCGCGGCAAAGTGCCGAGCTTGAGCTCCGGCGCGCCAAAGTCGAGCCAGGGGAAGGTCATGTCCCAGACGAGGGCGTCGGCATGCAGCGCCGCAGCCTCTTCCGAAATATTCCAGTCGCTCATGAGTCCCCCTCTGCTTCACGATAGCAACGACTGTAGCACGCCTGCAGTAGTTAACTGACGCCTCGGGGTCATTGGAGATATTCGGTTGCCGGGCTCCGAAAGTCCGCTATGGGTCATAGGCGGACGTTTTCTCGCCTCACGAGGGCGGTTGGCTTCTGGCCATGAGCGGACACTCAGCGCCAAGAGCGTCGGCGGACTCTCAAAAGAAAGTTCGGACGCCCTATATGAAGACCGATAACTCCTTCGTCCCAGAAAACACGAAGCGCATCTGGCCTTATGCTTGCCGGTAGCGTTTTGGGAGTGGCGGACCGGGCAAGCCGCCCAAGCAACCATGCCGCGGTCGCGGAATCACTCCGGGGCTTCGCCGAGAAAATCGCGTTTGCCGATCTCGACCCCGGCGTGGCGCAGAATGTCGTAGGCCGTGGTGAGGTGGAAGCAAAACTGTGGAAGTGCGTAGTGGAAGAGATAAACCTGACCGGTGATTTTGAGGCTGCGCGAAGATTGTGTCAGCTCAAGTTGGCAGCTCTCGCTGCCCTCGAGCTGTTCGGGCTTGACCCCCTGGATGAACTCAAGTGCCTTGACGATTCGCGCTTTTAGGTCGGCGAATCTGGCCGCGCTCGTACCGAAGTCGGGCACCTCGAGGCCAGCCAGCCGGGCAATCGGCTCGGCCGAAAAGTGGAGCGCGATGCCGACTTGGCGCGCCATCGGGAACATGTCGGGATAAACGCGCATCTGGAGCAGCACGCTCTCGTCGATCTTGTGCGCCGCGCAATGCACCGCAGCCTTTTCAAGGACGCCGCTAAGCCCGCCCAGATACTGGACGTAGACCGGCACTGAGGCCTGATAGATCGAAAGTGGCATGGATTTGGTCCGTTCTAAAGGTTGAGACTGTAGCGCCGAATTCACCCGGTCTAAGCAAGGACGATGATCGGTTGCAGATGGTCGATCACGGAGTCGATTCTGAGCCGCTCCAATTCCTTCTCAAGTTTGCGTATTTTTTGCCGTTGCCTTGCTAGCTGAAAACTCCATCTACCCAAATCTCCCCAAAACTTCTCATCAACTGCAAGACGCTTCTTTTTATACCTAATCGTCTTTATTAGCTCATCGATCGCGTGTTGCTTTGGCTTTGTGGCGACGTCGACAGCCGTCGCGGGATCGATTCTAAACTGCTCAATTTCGTGTTGAAGGAGATCCAATTCGCTCTGATCAAGCTGTCCTTTCGAGAGAGCGTTTCTCATAAGGCCTTCGCCAAGTTTCACCTCGGCCTCAAGAGCCATCTCCCTATACTTAATTGTGCTCGTTAACTCGTCGACAAGGGACGGCGCCAAACCAATGACAAAGGGAACGGTGGTGACGGGCTTGCCATCAGCGTTAACGACGTGGACGACCAGCGTCATCGGTTCGGAGTTAAAGATGCTTGGGCCGACCGGGAAGAAGGTGCCGAGCCCCTTGATGCCCTGCACGGCGTTGGAGAACCCCAGCCGGTTCCAGATGCCGTCTCCCTCGCGGGGCACCGCGAAGGTGCCAAGGATGTCGCGGCCTTCATCGCTCCAGCCGCCTTGCTTGTGTTCGACGTGATCGTTACCCTCCCAGCGGTCGTAGGTCCAGTTCACGGTCAGCCACCAGTCCTGATACATCTCATAGATGTCGTAGCGGGTCGGTCCGGCCTTGTTGCCCTGCGCGTCCATCAGGTAGACCGATTGGAAGCTGCCGTTGCAAGGCGCGTTAAGGATATTGCTGCTGACCTGCAAACCGTCAGGGGTGAACTGGGAGCCGACAGCGATCCTGGTGCCGGTGGACGGGTCGGTAAAGATGCGTTTGTCTTTCTTGGCGATGGGATCGGGCTTGGTCTTGAGTTCGTTGCCGCCGCCACTGCCGCTACCACCCAACTTCAGCGGGCTTTTGCCGCCCAACGCCTGGCTCGCGGCACCGCTCAACAGCCCGCCGAACGCCTTCTTGGCTTTGCCTTTTAGCTTTGAGCCGCAGCCAACATCCTTGTTGGCACCGACGGCAAGCGGTTTCTTCGCGTCCACGAGATGATCGTAGGCTCCTTTATCGTAGCCGGTGATACCGCCATTTGTGTCCATGGCGACCAGCTCCGAGGCTTGGCCGGAGGGTTGCGCGTAGATCTGCTCGGAAACGTTGCCCGCTTTATCCGCGACCCTGTAGACCACCGGCTGGCCCGCAGCGCTGGCCGGAAGGTCAGCCTTGGCGATCCCCTGCATGTTGGTTTGGGTTGTCGCCAACGGTTTGCCGTCCAGGGATTGCACAGACACCGTGGCCGCACCGACGGGAGCGCCGTTGTTGACGACACTGATCTCGCCCGCAGCCGCAATGGTCGGTGAAGTAGCTAGCAGGAAGAAAACCGAAGTGAACAGCACCGATTTCCAGAGCAATTTTGGCCTCCGTCGTTTTCCGGCAGCGCCCGGCGGACGCCGCGACACGGTCCGGTGCAAGCTTGCCTACGAGCGCTGCGCGGCAATCAGCATCCAGAGCGCGAGCAAAGCGGCTACAAAGGCGGCGGGAAGCGACACCCAAACGGGCGCGGCGTATCCGCCAATGACAATCTCGAAGCCAGCGATCAGGCGCACCAAGTGGGCGATAGCGCCAACCGTGAAGAAGACACTGGAAAAGTACAGGGCCGCCTTCTGCATTGGATCTCTCCTTCGCGCAGGCCGGCGTTCCGGCGTTGCACCAGATGCTTCCGAGAAAGCACGACCGGTTGCGAATCAGGATATTGGGCATGCAAGAACTGTCATTGACTTGCGTCAACCTGGATCGGCTGGTCGGGTGAGTCGCGGCAACGTCCGCTGACAGCCGGAAACGGTCAGAGTAGCGACGGGTATCCCCCGAATGCCGGGTTTACAAATCATGCCGCCGTGCTACGGTCCCCGGCGCCCGGGAGGAGCCATTTGGATACTCCCTGCTAATAGAAGTTCATTGGGCACGCTCAACCCGTCGGCGTGCCTTTCAATATTGCGAACAGCCAGGGTACAGGGACATGGAATACACGAAATTTGGCGTCAAACCGATCTCAGGTGCAATGGGCGCCGAAGTCTTCGATATCGACTTATCGACATCACTCGATAATTCAACCGTGGATGAGATCCACGGCGCTCTCAGTGAGTATGTCGTCCTGCTTTTCAGGAGCCAAAACCTGTCGGTGAAACAGCATCGTGCCTTCGCCAGCAGATTCGGCAAGCTGATTCCCCATCCCTATGTTACCGGTGTCGAGGAGGATCCGGATCTTTTTGAGATCGTGCGCGAGCCCGGCGAGCCATTCAGTTGGGACAACTACTATCACTCCGACCTGATGTTCCTTGAGAACCCGCCGATCGCAGGAGCACTTTACGGTGCCGAAGTGCCGCCCTACGGGGCCGATACGGATTTCCGCAATTCGTATCTTGCGTACGAAACGCTTTCAGAAGAGATGCAGCGGATGCTGGAGCCATTGGAGGGTGTGAATGAGTCCGGCGACACCAAGCAGTGGTCCGAGAAATATGAAGGAATGCACGAACAAAAGAACGAACCTCAATCGGCGACGCATCCGATCGTTCGCGTACACCCGGAAACCGGACGCAAAGGACTCTTTCTGTCTCCGGCGTTCACAACGAGATTCAAGGGGATGACGGTAAGTGAAAGCGAGCCGTTGCTGAACTTCCTGTATAACCATTCCATACAGACTCACTTTGGCTGCCGGCTGCACTGGCAGCCGGGTTCATTGGCCCTATGGGATAATCGTTTCTGTCTGCACCACGCCGTCGCGGATTATTTCGGTGAAATGGCCAAGCATCGGCGCGTCATGCGACGGGCGACCATCCAAGGCGAAAGACCAATCGCCGCCTCGCACACGCATTGATGCAGAGTACCGGCGCGGAACCGCTAGGTTGGAATTGCGTGTGTTGAGGGCGGTGTCAGCTAACCGCCGTCTATGCATTGAGGTCACGCGGAGGCGTGCCACGCGCGGAGGGACGCGAACCAATTGATGTCAAAGCCACTAGTCGGTGTGATCGGGTCCAGAGATCCCACGAGCGATCACCCCACCGTACAGCGGGTCGGGGAAAGGAACCTTCGCGCTGTGGCGGATGTCACCGATGCCTTGCCCATGATGTTCGCGGGGGCGCCCGAGATCACGGATATTGCATCGTTGCTCGACGTCGTAGACGGCGTCATGCTGACGGGCGGGCGCGCCAACGTTCATCCGACTCATTTCGACGTCGACCCTCATCCGAGCCACGAGCCCTACGATCATGGACGGGATGAGGTGGCGCTGCAGGTCGTGCAGGCCTGTGTTGAGCGGGGCGTTCCGATCTTGGGCCTCTGCCGCGGCATTCAGGAGATGGGAGTCGCCTTCGGGAGCACCCTGCATCCAGAACTCCGCGAGCTTCCTGGACGCATGAACCACCGGGCGCCTCGGCTGGACAACGGGGATGTCCATCCCGACCCGGAAGTCGTCTTCGCGGACCGCCATGAAGTCCGTCTGGTTTCTGGCGGTGTCTTCGCGCGACTTTTCGAGCGAGAGATGATTCGCGTCAACTCGCTCCATGGTCAGTGCATTTTGGAGCCTGGGGATCGCATCGTCGTCGAGGGTGTGGCAGAGGACGGCACGATCGAGGCCATTAAAATTGCCGATGCGCCGGGTTTCGCGTTGGGCGTCCAGTGGCATGCCGAGTACGATCCGCAAACCAATCCGATAAACCGCGCCCTGTTTCGAGCTTTTGGTGAGGCGATCAGGGAAGGCAGACGGGCGCAATAGAGCGCCGGGGGCCTCGGCCAAATCGGAATCGATTTGGCGACGACCCTGGTGAACAAGGCGCAAGCAATGTGGTTTGCGTCAGATGGCAGCGCGCGAGATCGAAATATTCGGACATAGCCGTTCGCGGCACGTCATGCAGTGGCCAAACCTCTGAAGACTGTAGCCTTTGGGCGATAACCTAGCCCGCGATGTCCAGGTTGGGTCAAAAGCGGACGTTTTCCAAACGCTGGACGTCGATCCGCTCGTAGCCAGGTGCGGTCGTATCGATTTATAGTAGCAGCTCCGTTGTCGTCGGTGTCGACTGTAGGAGATTGTAACCTCAAAGATAACTTGAAGAAGAGAATAGTGTAACCGAGCCACTGTATTTAAACATTATTCAATTTTATTCGGCCGGAGAGAGAAATCGTGTCTAAAACCCTAATAAAGAACGGTATCATTATCTCCATGGATTCAAAGATCGGCGATTTGCCAAAAGGCGACGTGCTGATTGAAGGCGAGACAATTGCCGACATCGGCCCGACATTGGATACCGGCGATGCCGAAGTCATCGAGGCCGACGGCATGATTGTCATGCCGGGACTGATCAACGCCCATATCCATTTGTGGCATACGCCGCTGCGCGGCCTAGGCGCCGACTGGGCCGGTTCGGACTTCTACAACAAAGTGCACGCCAATCTGGCAACCCGCTACCGCCCGGAAGACAACTATATCGCCACCCTGGTGGGCGCCCTCAACCAGCTCGACTGCGGAACCACCACGGTCTTTGATTGGTGCCATAACAACTCGACCCCGGCCCTTACCGACGCTGCCATTGACGGCCTTGAAGAAAGCGGCATTCGGGCTGCATTCGGCCATGGCACGGTGAAGCCCAAACCAAAGGAAGGGGAGCCGCATTTCTCGACCGTTCCCCATCCGGAATCGGAAATCCGGCGGCTGCGCGACGAGCGCTTTGCCTCCAACGACAACCGTTTGACCTTGGCTATGGCCATCCTCGGTCCCGACTACTCGACGCTGGAGGTCAATCTGCATGATTTCCGGTTGGCCCGCGAACTGGGTCTGTTGTCCTGTGCCCATGTCTGGGGTCGGGAAAACCGGTTGGTGGCGGAGGGCTATCGCAGGATTGCCGCCGAAGGCCTGCTCGGTCCGGACCACAATATCGCGCACGCCACTCACATGTTGGACGACGAGATACAGGTGATCTGCGACTGCGGCGCCTCCATGACCGCGACCTCAGAGGCGGAAATCCGCGGACACGTCAAAGAACCGGTGGTCGGCAAAGTGATAGCCGCTGGCGGTCGGCCGTCGATTGGCATAGACAGCGAGATCTTCGTTTCCGGCGACATGTTCGGCGCCATGCGCACGTCCCTCGAGGTGCAACGGTTTTTCAACAACATGGCCCGGGCCGAATACATCGAACAGAATCAAGACAGCGAAGCCGCCAAATACATCAAAGAGAACCTGAAGGTTATCGGCACCGGCGGCTCGCTCATCCAGGAGCATTCGGTGAAGACCCGCCAGGCCCTGGAATGGGCGACCGTCGACAATGCCAAGGCGCTGCAGCTCGAGGACAAGATCGGTTCTCTGACGCCGGGCAAGCAAGCCGACATCCTGCTGCTTAACACCGACCAGCTCAACGTGTTGCCGGCCAACGATCCAATTCAATGCATCGTCTTCAATGCCAACAGATCCAACATCGACACGGTATTTGTCGCCGGCAAGAAGATGAAGGAAGGCGGCAAATTGACCCTGGATGCCGGCGATCTGGCCCGGCGCAAGCAGCAACTGGTCGATTCTGGCCAATGGTTGTTGACGGAAGCGGGGCTTTTGTAGCGAGCAATCTGGCGTCACTTCACCGGCTACAAATTACGCGTCCCCATCGGTGAAGATGAGCCGGGCCTGTACGCGACATCGTGCAGCTGGATCCGATATCAGATCTGAGTCCTGCGACGAGATGCCAGAAGAGCCACGCCAAAGCTGGAAGTTGGCCAAGAGTTAGCGTCAGTCCTCCGAGGCCAGGATTTCGGCCACATCCACCTGCCGGCATTCATGGACAGACTTGATCCCCGCCATCACCACGGCCAGCGATTCCGTCGCCCCCTCGCCGCCCACTTCCGGCGCCCCGACGCCCCGCGCCGCCTCGGCCCATTCGACGAGCTGCTCGACCAGGGTGTCGGTGCTTTCGACGCCGACGGCAGTTTGTCCGTTTTCGCCCTGTTTCAAACAGCGAAGACCGTCGAAAAGGTTGTAATAGGCGCTCATGCGTTTGCCGTAGATATTCATCATGTAGTACTCGGATGCAGACGCGTAGCTGGTCGACAGGGACGACACAGCGCCGTTTTGATGAGTCATCATCAGCGTACCAACATCGGGGTTGTCCCCCGGCAGCACAAGTTGCGACGCCATACCGGACACGGATTTCACCGGCCCCAACAGCAGCATCAGGACGTCGACATAGTGCAGGCCGATCTGCAGCATAACGCCACCCGGCATGCCCTCCGCCGTATAGCGCCAATGGCCCGGTTCAAACGTGCCTTCCCGGTCGCGGCTAATATTGGCCTCGGCCTGCACCAGCTTACCGAACTCTCCGGCGTCGATGCGTTGCTTGATCCAGCGAAAATGGCTTTCCCGACGGCGCTGATAGCCAACGCTTAAGACAATGTTGGCGTCCTTGCAGACCCTGGTGATCGCCTTGGCTTGCCCGATGGTGTTGGCGATGGGTTTGTCGAGGAACACATGCTTGCCGGCCTCGGCGGCCGCGCGGGTGGTTTCCAGATGCACATGGTTGGGCGTGGTGTTGATGACGCCTTCGACCTCCGGGTCGGCTAGAACCTCCGCCAGGCTAGTGGCGGCGCGACAGCCGTATTTTTCGGCGAAGACCAGGCGCTTGTCTTCCGACCGGGTGAAGCAGGACACGACCTGAACCCGGCCGCCGGTGCGTCTTGCCGCGTCGGCCAAGACATCCGACCACCATCCGATACCGAGGGACGCAACCTTGAAAGGGGGTTGGTTCATGGATCAGACTCCTTTGGAGGCGATGTGGCCTTACGGCGATTACGCTTCATGGACTGGGCGATGGATCGCACGACCTAGCGCGGCTGCCATCGGTAATCCGCTCAATGTGGCCAGGTCTTCATGGCGGCCGGCCACTTGGTTTCGAAATGCTCCATTTGGCTGATCAAGTGGGCCACCAGTCGAAAAGACCCCCTACAGCGATGCGCCGACCGCCAGAACCGCGGCTTTGGCGATCTCTTCATCCTGTTTCCAATCGCCGCCACTGACGCCGATGCCACCCAGGCATTGACCGTCGAGGAGAATAGGAAACCCGCCCTCGATGGCGGTCCAGCGCGCCGGGCCAGCGGCCAGCGAGAGGCCGACCGCATGCAGGGTATCCAGGTCTTGGCCCTGCGCGCCCTTGGCGGTGGTCGGGCGTTTGTTGGAAGCCGCGGTCACCGCCTTTGTGGTCGATGAATGCACGGTGTGAAACCGGCCCCCGTCCATGCGCTCCAGCACCAGCATATGGCCACCGGCGTCGACGATGGCGACGGTCACGGCGATGTCGAACTCCTCGGCCTTGGCGATAGCCGCGGCCAGCATCAACTTGGCGCCTGCGGTGGTCAGCCGCTGGGTTGTGGTGAATGGCATCGCGGGCGGCCTCCAAGGGTCGAGATTCTTCAAGCCATTGTATGTTTAGCGAAGTCCAGTGAGCCCGTACACCGCGTTCAACCGACCGGAGTTCGCATGCCATGCTACTCGCGTGGCATCGTTTGGCGGGTCAATCAGGGCTGCGGGATTAAGGCCAGTCCGGCGGCCGATTCCCAGTACCGCCAGTTCCCGTCGCTGCTTTTGTCGCAGGTGTGCTTGGTTGCGAAGAACCGCCCCGCCGAACCTGCAAGTGCGTGGCGTCAGGCCTGCGTGGCTAGCTTGCCGTGCTGCTTGCCCCAGACCTCAAACGGCACAAGCTCGTCAGGATCCCGTCGGTACACGATCACGTCACGCCGCTTGGAGATGCGCCAGCCGTCGGGCGTGCGCCTCAACTCCGCATAACAGTCGATCAACCGGTGTGGACCCTCGAACGCTAACGGTCCGTCTGCCTTCGCAAATTCGGCCTCGCCCGAGTAATAGAGCGTGTTGTAGGCGCGGGCGAAGGCATGGTCCTCGTCGACTACGGTGGTCACCATGTTCGTCAGAACGTGACGAATCGTTCTCCCGTCAAACGATCCATGCAGCGAACTCACATGTTCGTCGCGCCCATCGAGCTTTATGCCGTGCGACTCCCAGTCGACGTCAGGTGTAAAGAGATCTATCGCCTCTTCGTATTCAAGCCGATCCACATGATAATAGTGCCTGCGCCAGACCTTCTGGCATTCCCATTCGATCGCACGTTGCTGTTCACGATCCATATCTATGCCTCCCGCCTAGACCGACATTCTCAAGATAACCTGCAAGCTCATGGCGATGCGATTCACCGTCAGAACGGTTCCTGCGCTACGGCCATCCGGTGACACATGTTCTTGCTTGCCAAGAACCGCCACGCCGCACCTGTGGTCGCGCAGCGTCAGGCGTTCTTGGCTAGCTTGCCGTGCTGCTTGCCCCAGACCTCAAACGGCACCAGCTCGTTGGGGTCCCGCCGGAACACGATCTTCGAACGCCGTTTGGAGATACGCCAGCCCTCGGGCGTGCGCCTCAACTCGGCATAGCAGTCGAGAAGCCGGTGCGGACCTTCGAGCGCCATCGGTCCGTCCGCCTTCTCGACTTCGGCCTCACCCGAGTAATAGAGCGTGTTATAGGCGTGGGCGATGGCATGGTCCTGGTCGGTAACAGTGATCACCATGTTCGTCAGCACGTGACGGACCGTCCCACCGTCAAACGACGCATGCAGCGAATCCACGTGTTCGTCGTACCCATCGAGCTTTATGCCGTGCGACTCCCAATCGACGTCCGGCGTAAAGAGATCTATCGCCTCTTCGTATTCGTGCCGATCCACATGATAATAGTGCTTGCGCCAGACCTTCTGGCATTCCCATTCGATCGCACGTTGCTGTTCACGATCCATAAATATGCCCCCTGTCTAGACTGACACTCTAAAGATAACCTTCGAAGTCATGGCAACGCTACTCAGATCGCATCGCCGTCAGAAAGCTCATCGCCATCGCATCTGGACTTGCATCTGGGTCATCCCCAGCTTGTGAATTCCCATTGCTGTGGCTAAGCTTTGTTGTGGGCGCAGAGAGACGCCGGCAGTCTAGCGGCGCAGGCGCATATCGGTAGCGGAGGTACGATAGCGATGACACGCGATGAAGAACGCGCGATTGAATGGGAATGCCAGAAAGTCGTGCGCAAATACTATGCGCATGTCGACAAGCGTGAGTTCGAGCAGGCGGTAGCGCTGTTCACACCTGACGTGGATTGGGTGGGCTTCGACGTGCCCCTCAATGGACGCGCGGAGCTGCTTGAGGGCCTGTACGGCGCCCTCGGCAAGAGCACAATCCGGCACGTCCTCACCAACACGGTCGTCGACGTGATCGACGAGGACCATGCCAAGGTGCGGTCCTACAACACTCTAAATGCCACGCATGATACGACATACGAAGTGGGCGACAGCCCGATTCCGTATGAGGGCCCGACCTTCGTCGCCGACATGTCGGAGGATATGGTGCGCACCGACGAGGGCTGGCTGATTGCCCGACGGAGCGCGGTGGCCATCTTCAGGCGAGACCCGCAAGACATCCCGCTCGAAACATGGGCCAGGGATGTCGGCAAGATGACGCCTTCATCTTAACCCATCGTGAGTTTGGGCCTGGGTACACCTGTTGCTTTCGGCGCCAGTCGGGTTTTCAAGCGAGTTATCGAGCATCCACTTTGTGTCCGAGGCGGGTGAAAATTCCCCTGAACCGAAGGCCGCCGACACAGCGGAAGTTCCCGTGTGACCACGGATGTGCGAACAGCCACAAGCGTTCATTCGGACATCACGGCTGGAGGATTTGAGATTGAATCACTACGGCAATTTGGTCGGGGCGGCTGCCGCCATCTTCCTACTTGCGACGCTGCAGGTCGCCGCCGCGCAAACGCCGCCATCGGCGTCGGATGTATCGTCCTACACGGGGCTGCACGCTGCGGCCTACCGGGGCGACGTCGAGCAGATCCGGGTACTGGTGTCATCGGGGGCGGATCTCGAGCAGCGGGATGCAGCGGGCCGCACGCCGATCCACCTCGCGGCCTTTCAATCTCACGACGAGGCGGTTGCGGCGTTGGCCGAGGCGGGGGCCGATCTCAACGCACTGGAGAATGCCCGCTACGATATCATTACCATCGCCGCCGTCGCCAACGATCCGGACATGGTGAAGCGGGCGATCGCCTTGGGCGGCAACTCGGCAAACATCACCAGCCGCTACGACGGCACGGCGTTGATTGCCGCCGCCCATCTCGGCCACGACAGGGTGGTCAGAGCCCTGATCGACGCCGGCGCACCGCTCGATCACGTCAACAACCTTGGCTGGACGGCGCTGATCGAGGCGGTCATCCTGGGCGACGGTGGGGCACGGCATGTCAGAACGGTCGAGGCTCTGGTCAATGCAGGCGCCGATACCACGATCGGCGATCGCCGCGGGATCACGCCCTTGGCTCACGCGCGGTCGCGCGGCTATGAGAAGATTGCAGCGCTTATCGCAGCCGCCGCGAAATAGATCGTCACCTTTGGCATCGCGGACGTAGCCGGTGTTTCCGACGGTTCGCGTCTCCACCTGGCGGCAGCGTCACACTTTTCCTGTTTGTTGGTGAGCGTCGTCCATGCGCGGTTGGGACGCGGTCCTTCGCGGAAGCTGCGCACCCTATTCCACCGACGCGTTCAGCTCCTCCAGCAGCTCGGCGATGATCACGCGCACAAGTGGCATGGCCTGGTCCTCATGCATGCCGGGCTTGATGCGCCGGTCATAGAGTGTCCGCAGCATGATTACGTCGTGCCAGGTCGGCTTCTGCCAAAGTTTGTTCTCGGCTTGGCTGCGATACATACTCTCCTCAGCCAAAGCGTTGTCTCCATACAGCCCAAGCGCTTGCGAAATATCCTCGTAAAAACATCCGACTAGTGAGTCGCCCCGGACGGCGGTTGAAACGACCATCTGTTGGTTTAGAAGACCACCGTCCGTGTACACAATCGGCTTCGCCAAGCCACAGGCGCCGTCGCGGAACGTATCAAGGTCGCCACGCACATGGATCAAAATCGGAGCGCCAAAGAGTCTTTCGGGGCGATCGATAATACGCATCGGCAAGCCTGTAATATTCGTTAGGTCGCCGACGACTTGCTCGAGAAGCTCGTGATGGCGCGTCTCAACGTCACCTATGAGATTGATCCGAACGCCCCTCTTCCACTTCACTATCCAGGGATATCTCTGGCTGTTTTCGGGTTCGAAGACGACCCGTGCAAAGCTGCTAACAAATAGATCGAGGCCATCGCGACTAGGTCTCGTACCAAGAATACCCGTCAAGGATTCAAGGGGTGGCGGATTGGTTTCGTAGGCAATCCCGACAGATTTTGGAGGAGGTGCCAACTGTGACATATCAAACAGACTACTGTCGGACTGCGCCGCCGCTGTCGTCGCAACTATCAAAGCAATAGCCAACGATGCGGCGAAGCATATTACTGCCTTCTCCAAGACTGAACCACAGTCACAATTCACGCGTCGCGTCACGCCGCTCACGGCAAGCTTAATCATGTAGTACAACGGTAAATAGAATAGTGCGACTATTACGCTCGCAACAAGGGATCATTGGCGGTGTCCCATCTACTTTTGATCGGATCGTTTCTCTCTTTCTCTGAATAGTTCTCGATCCCAAATTGCGATCTCTAGTGCCTCCATGGCCGCCAATAACTTATCACGGTACGGTGAGTTAAGAACCTCAACTATGATCCCCCCTACCGCCTCCGAGTTTCCTGCGGCAGGGACATCGGGAAGAGTTATCCACTCACCGAAGACGTCCTTCTGCCCTTCATACCAACGCTCCTGCCTCGGCGACTCAAGTTTTGGCGCGTCTATCCCCGCCAATGTAAACGCTCGAACAACTTCATTCTCTGCGTCGGCGACCACCTGATCGTGGAGAATGCCTTCGGACACC
>CAZCVU010000029.1:0-2261 GCA_964501745.1 uncultured Flavobacteriales bacterium
AGCCGATACGATCCGTCCGCTTTCTGGTCGATCAGATTTTCGAGGATCCGCGCTTTGAATTTGGGCTCACCGTAGGGCGCCAGCCCCATCACCTTGTACTCGCCGGAATTCACCTTGAAGCCCGTATAGTAGGTAAAAGCCGAATACAGCAGACCCAGCGAGTGGGGGAAGTGGATTTCCTCGATCATCTCGAGCTTGTTCCCGCAGCCACGCCCGATCGACGTCGTTGCCCACTCCCCAACTCCATCCATCGTCAGGATAGCCGCTTCCTCGAACGGCGACGGGTAGAACGCCGAAGCCGCATGCGCCTGGTGGTGCTCGGTGAACAGAAGACGCCGGTCCCAGTCGTAGTCTGGCGTAAGCAGCTTGAGGTGCCGTTTGAGAAGGTCCTTCTGAAACAGCTTTTCCCGGAGCCAGATTGGTACAGCCATAGAGAAACTTCTGAACCCTCGCGGTGCGAACGCGAGGTAAGTCTCAAGCAGACGTTCGAACTTGAGAAACGGCTTGTCGTAGAAGGCGACGAAATCGATCTCGGCCAGCGAAACCGCGCCCTCTTCCAAGCAATAGGCGACAGCGTTGGTCGGGTAGGCCGAATCGTGCTTCTTGCGGGTGAAGCGCTCTTCCTGCGCCGCCGCGACGATCTGACCGTCGACGACGAGCGCCGCCGCGCTGTCATGGTAGAAAGCTGAGATGCCGAGAATACGCATGTAGCGAAAGGCCGCCCGCGCTAGACGCCGTTGCTCAAAAGATTGTGTAGATGAATGGCGCCACCGCCGTACCTTGCGTGAGGACGATAAGGCCACCGAAGAGTCCCATCATGATGAGGATCGGCAGCAGCCAATACTTCTTGCGGTAACGCATAAAGGCCCAAAGTTCGATCAGAAACGACATCAGACGCCATCTGTAGTTGGGCTGTCGCCACGCGCACTCCCAATTGGTCGTCAATCTGCAACTTCCACGCCGCTCCGTAAAGCGTTTCGCGTGAAATTAAGGGTCATTGCGCCGCAAGCTTCTTTAGCCGGGCAACGAAGAATCCGTCGAGGCCTCCACGATCCGGCCATTGCGCCGGCGTCGTGCGTAGGAATCCGTCGGACCTGATTGCCTTGCCCAGCGTTGGCATCTCCTTGGCTGTGACCGGTACCGGAACCAGCGGCGCGCCGTTGGACAGCAGGGCCATGATACGGTCGGGCCCCTCCTCAGGTTCAAGCGAACAGACAGCATAGATCAAGAGCCCCCCCGGGTTGAGCATGTCGACGGCGGCGGTCAACAATTGGTTCTGCAACTCTACCATACGCGCGATATCGGCCTCGGACTTCGAGCGCCCCACGTCCGGGTGGCGGCGCATCGTGCCGGTCGCGGTACAGGGCGCATCGAGCAAGACGGCGTCGCATGGCGTAGCAGGACGCCAGCTTGTCGCGTCGGCGACCAGCGGTGTTGCCGCCAGGTGCAGTCGACGGAGATTGGATCGTAGGCGGTCCAGCCGCCGCGCCGATTTGTCGATGGCGACAACTTCCGCGCCCATCGCCACGAGTTGAGCGGTCTTGCCACCGGGTGCAGCACAGAGGTCGACAACGGTCTTGCCTCGAACATTGTTCAGTAGACGCGCAGGAAGTACGGCTGCCGCGTCCTGCACCCACCACTCTCCGTCGCTGAAGCCAGGAAGCGAGGTGATATCGCCGCCAGCCGGTCGGCGGAGGCTTCCGGTCGGCAGCAGACTCGCATTCAGCCGCTTGGCCCAGAGTTCGGGCGAGGCTTTTACCGATATGTCGAGTGGCGGTTCACGCATGTGCGCGGCGGCAATCGCTCGCGTCCCGTTCTCGCCATATTCGCTGGACCATCGACGCCACAACCAGTCGGGGGTATTGAGACACGCCGCGTCTTGCGTCTCGACCTCGAGCGATCCCGTATCGGCGATACGCCGCAGCACTGCATTTACGAGATCCTTGAAACGTCGCGTGTTCCGGGTGTCCGCCAGCAAGACAGAGGTATCCACGGCGGCATGTGGCGGGGTCTTGAGGAAGACCAGTTGAGCCGCGCCGAGCCGCAAAATGTTGCGTGCCGTCCGGCCAGCCTTGGCGCCACCGAGCAATGGCTTGTCGAGCCGTCTGTCGATCAGGTCGTCGAGTTGACCCAGACGGCGCAGCACAGTCAGGAGGAGGAGCCGGGCAAAGGCACGGTCACGTGCGCTCATCCGCGCGAGCTGTCGATCGGACTCCAAAGCGTCGGCCAGCGTGCGGTTGGATTCAAGCACCTGGCTCAGC
>CAZCVU010000029.1:2271-6147 GCA_964501745.1 uncultured Flavobacteriales bacterium
AGCAGCCTGAGCGCGGTCTCGCGTGGGGACGGCTTGTCGTGCGACACAGGTCCTCGTCAATTATTTGTGGGCCGATCCGGAGCTCAGGTGGCACTATTGTGCCACATCCAACGTGCCGACGCAGACATCCGAGGATCTGAACCATGACGGTTACACTTGATCAGCGTGCGGACATTAGTCTCGATGCGGCATACCGCGTCGCCTGGCAGCGGGAGGATGTTGTATTGAGCGCGTCCGCGCTCGCCCGCATCGATGAATGTCGCCGCAGTTTCCTGGCGCTTGTCGAAAGCGATCCTTCGATCTTCGTCTACGGCGTGACGACGGGTTTCAATCAGGCGGCCAAGACGCCACTGGACGATGACGGCCGTGCTCGACAGGCGCAGCGCAAACCCTTCGCGTCGGCTGTCTTATTCGGTGATCCGCTGCCCGAACGTGTTGTCCGGACCATGGTGTTGTCGAAACTCACGACCTTCATCGAAGGCCATGCCGCTGTCACACCGGAGCTGGCACAGGCAGTTGCTGCCATGCTTGATGGGCGGGCTCTGCCAAACGTACCGGCCGACAACAACGACGCGGCAGGCCAGATCAATATGATGACGCATACGTTTTATGATCTGTTCCGCGACTATGATCTGCAGGCCAAGGAATCGAATGCGCTGTTGAACGGTACAGGCAGCATCACCGCGGTGCTTGCCGATTCTGCGATCGCATCGAGCCGGCGCTTGGCGCTTGCGGTCAAGGTGTTTGCGCTCTCGGTCGAAGCCTTCCAGGCACCGCTCGAGCACTATGACGTCGCCCTCGCCCGCTTGTGGGGCGGCGAGCACGAGATCACGGCGGCCGAGGCATTAAGGCGTTTTCTCGCAGAACCGACCGCCGATCGCCGGGCCTATCAGGCGCCGGTCAGCTTCCGCGCCTTGCCGCGTATCCTGGCGCGTGTCTTTCGCGCTGTTGCCGAAGCGGAGATTGCCGCAGCAGAGGCGCTGGTGGGCGCCGTCGACAACCCCATCTACCTGCCACCCGATGCCGACCATCCGCTTGGCCGGCTGCTCCACAATGCGGGGTTTCACAACGCCATGAGCTATCCGGTGCTCGACGAACTTGCGGCCTGCTGGGCCGATCTCTGCCTGGTTTGCGAGCGCCAGACGTCGAAACTGCAGGACGGTGCGGTTTCGGGATTGCCGCACTGGCTGACCACTGGCGATGTCGAGGGACCGGTACGCTACCTGGCGCAGATTCAGGTTGGATACGTCGAGCGGGCGCGGCGGGCGGCTCAACGCAGCTTCATTCCCGGCAGCGAAAGCGGTGGTTTCGGCCAATCCGATCTGAAGACACCGACCCAGTCTGCCTGGCTGGCGGAGCGCGAAGCGGGCCGCTGCCTCGACGCTTCACTCGCCCTGCTGGCGGTGACGGCGCTGCACGCACTCGACGTGACGGAGCGCCCGGCGCCACCACCGCTTGCCGATTTTGCGGCGGATCTGCTTCGATTCGTGCCGAGGATCAAGGAAATACGCATGCTGGGACCGGAGCTTGGGCATCTCGCGGACTCCTTCACCAGCAGCATTTACAGCGCTGACGGTCCGCGGCGGCCCTAGACTGCTGACAGGCGGCGGTCATTCCCAGGGTCCGGCGTTGCCAGAGAGTTCACGCAAGCGACGAACTCGGTTCGCCGTCGAGGGGTGGGTCGAGAACAGGCCGTCGACCTTGCGGGCGTGCAGCGGGTTGACGATGAAGAGGTGCGCCGTTGCCGGGTTCGCTTCTGCTGCCGGGTTGTCGGTTTTGCGCGCCACGCTCTCCATACGTTCGAGAGCGTTTGCCAGCCACAGGGGGTGGCCACAGATTTCTGCACCAATCCGATCGGCCTGATATTCGCGGGTCCGGCTGATTGCGAACTGCACCAGCATCGCGGCCAGCGGCGCGATGATGGCAACCGCGATAACGCCGACGATGCCCAATGGATTGTTGCGATTGCCGCCAAAGAAGAAGGCAAAGTTCGCCAGCATCGAGAGCGCCCCGGCAATCGTCGCTGTCACCGTCATGATCAGCGTGTCCCGGTTCCTCACATGCGCCAGTTCATGTGCCATGACGCCGGCGATCTCATCCTGTGATAGGCGCCGCAGCAGGCCAGTCGTGGCAGCGACCGCCGCATTGTCGGGGTTGCGACCAGTGGCGAACGCATTGGGCTGGTCGTTGTCGATGACATAGACCCGGGGCATCGGCAGTGCCGCGCGATGGGCGAGCTGCTCGACAATGCCATAAAACCCTGGCTCGCTGCGGGCATCGACCTGGCGCGCGCGGTACATGCGCAACACCATCTTGTCCGAATTCCAATAGGCGAAGAAGTTCATCGCAATTGCCAGCACGAAGGCAATTGCCATGCCGCCTTCGCCGCCGAGCAGGTAGCCGCAAATCAGGAACAAGGCGGTCAATCCCGCCAGTAGTATGCCGGTGCGCATCAATGCCATATCAGGGTCGACTCTCCTTGTTCGAGTAGCGTATCGGCTGTCGCTGCCGACGGCCGGACCTACCTTTATGTGGTTCAGGTTGTCGGCGCTTCAAGCAAGCTCGGCCACACGGGTCCTGACGCGACAACTTGGAAGTCGGCGTGGATTCCTTCATAGTCGCCATCATGGCCAAACTGAGCGAACGTTTCATACCGGGCCTCCGCAAGGCCGCGCAGGCTCCCGCAGCTGACGCGAAGGCGTTGCGCGTGGCCCTTGAAGAAGCGCAACAGAATGCTGTCGCGACCGAGCAGCACGGTTCCGACCGGCAGAGCGGCGGCGCCGACGCCCGTCGGCGGGCCGAAATGGTGTCCGAAGCTGCCGCCAGCAAGGCGAATGAAGGCGCCGATGTTGACGGAAGGCCGCGAGAGATCGGTGGGCCTAAGGGATTGGAGCCGACGCGCTACGGCGACTGGGAGAAGTCAGGGCGCTGCATCGACTTCTAAAGGCGCACTGGTCATCAGGCTATTTGTTCTTGTTTTGTTCCTGTCCATGAATTAACTATGGCGCTTAGGTTGTACTCCTGGTCTGGAGGCCGGACCTGTGCGTGGAAGGATTTCATCCTCTTGCATCCGGCTCGCCGCGGTGACTGCTTTGGCCGTGCTGCTTCTGCCCGCGCAGGCGCGCGAACTTCTGCAAGGGCCATACGAAGCACGGGTAATCGACGTTCTGGGCGGCGACACGCTGGTCGTCCGTGCGCGCATCTGGCTCGGCACGGAAATGGAATTGCGGGTTCGCCTGAGCGGTGTCGATGCACCTGAATTGAACGGTCGATGCGAGGCGGAAATACGCCTCGCGCGAGACGCCAGGAACGCGCTTGCGAGACTGGTGGGTGGCGGCACGATACGTCTTCGCAACATCCGCTACGGCAAATATGCGGGTCGTGTGGTCGCGCGGGTCGAGACTGAGCGTGGCCAGGATGTGGCGCTGTCGCTCAGCGCGCGCCGCCTCGTTCGGGTATATGCGGGCGGCCGTCGGCCGGACTGGTGTGCGGCGCGCTAGGCGATCATCGATCAAGTGATGGAGGCGCGCCGTCGCTTGCCGAGCTGCTCGAAAGCCTGTTCTACGGCCGCACGCCATGCATGCTCGTCAGCCAGCAAAGGAAGCGGCGTCAGACCCGCCGCCGCAACCAGCCTGGCTTCAAGATCGGCGTGAAGCTGCAAGGCGCCATCGGCGAGAATATGCCGGATGTCGAGGCGGTAGGGTTTCAGGTGGCGGCATACCAGCAGTGCGCGGTGGCATTGCGTCGGTTCACGCTCCGCGCACATGATCGCTACCGTCCGCTGGTTTGCATCTTTGGTGATTTGCGTCAAGCCTCGGCTGAAACCCGGACGTGCAGCGATGACACGGAAGCGTTCGCTGGCGTCGGTAAGGTGGG
>CAZCVU010000029.1:6157-13675 GCA_964501745.1 uncultured Flavobacteriales bacterium
AAAGACATACGTGATACCAGCCGCCGTCAGAGCCTGCTGCAGTTGTTCGCACGAAAAATGTGGGAACCGCCGAGAATAAGGCACGGCTCGCACGTCGGTGACCTGCTGCACGCCATGGGTTCCAAGCAGCTCGATGAAGAGCTCGATCGAGTGATTCGAATGTCCGATCGTGTAGAGCGCTGTCATCGGCCGATCTTAGCCTGATTGTGGTTCCTGGTGGCGCTCGCCGAGGCGGTGAAGAATCGGCACAGCCAACGTCAGGGCGGCCGCAAGGGTGGTCGGCAGGATCGTACGCCTCACGCCGGGTTATGCCGGACCCGAATAATCTCTGCGAACAGTCCCTCCCGCAAGCACGGCGGACCTAAAGCCGGCGGTAGTGTGCAAGTTTGGCACTGTCGACCGCGATGCCGAGGCCCGGCCCATCAGGGGTCACGATGTGGCCATCCTCCACGGCGATCGGCTCGGCAACGATATCGTCCGCTAGATACTGATTTGTGACGCTGGCATCCCATTCGAGATTCGGCAGCGCGATGGCCAGATGGGCAACCGCAGCGCTGCCGATCGACGTCTCGGCGGTCTTGCTGGCAATATTGACCCGCATCGAAAGACGCTGCATCAGCCTGCCCGCTGTCATCACTTCATCGGCGCTGCCGAGTTTGATGAGCTTGAGGCTGCCGCCCTGGGCTGCACCTTCGTCGTGGTGGCGCTGAATGTCTGCAATGGAGTGCAATCCCTCGTCGGCGCCGATCGGGATCGTTGCGGCCTCTGCGCAGGCGCGCATGGAGGCTAAATCGTGGCCCATCACAGGCTGTTCGAAGAAGTCGAGCCCGGCGTCGCCGGCGCCTGCGGCAAAGCTGATCGCATCTGCCGGGCTGAAGCCCTGATTGGCGTCGGCAGAGACGCGCGCGTCCGTGCCTACCGCGCCGCGGGCCGCCCGCGAGCGCTCAAGATCGGTCTGCGGGTCGTTGAAGCCGACCTTGACCTTGAATGCAACAAAACCTTGGTCACGACGGCGTCGGGCAATCTGCATTTCGTCCGGCCCGCCCGCGACCAGCCAAAACATCGCCGCGCGTTCACGCACCTTACCACCCAGAAGTTCGTATATCGGCTTGTCCTGGTGCTGGCCGATAAGATCGAGTAGTGCGGTGTCGAGAGCCGCTTTCGCCCCATGATTGCCGTACATCAGGGGCTCGATCATGCCGCGTAATTGCGCCGCATCTTCGACCTCTTGGCCGTTCAGGTGCGCTGCCATGAACTGCACGGCGGCGATCATCCCCTCGGCGGTCTCGCCGGTCATTAACGGCGCGGAGGACGCCTCGCCCCAGCCAGTGCGCCCGGCGTCGTCAACGATGCGCACGATAAGATTGTCGCAGGCGGCAATCGTTACGCCGGACATCGTGATCGGCGTCGTCAGCGGCACCACCACAGCAAACGCGTCAATTTCTGCAATGCGGTACATGGACGTCTTCTCCGGTGGTTGATGAGCCAATATTGCCGGCGGTCAGAGTGCAAACGGAATGTCGTCTCGTTGGATCAGGACTCCCGTCGCTGGGCCGCTCGCCTGTGCCGCACAATCCAGGCCTCAGCCCGTCAGGTCTCCCTAGTTGCGAAGCGGCGCGACCAAATCGTCCACCGAGCTGCTCTCGAGATTGTCAATCACAGCGTAGACCTCGCGCCGCGCCGAGTCGCCGTGATTGGGGCTCAGTTCCTCGAACTTAGCCTGCACGTCGCCGATCGGCATCGGCCGCTCCTTCTCGCCGTGCATGTGCTTGCCGTAGAGTTCGACCGTGTCGCCGCCGATCTCGAGCGTCACACGCCCGGGCCAGAATTCAGGATGAATCGCATCGAGGTCATCGGCCTGCCTGACATCGGTTACCTCCATCAAGCGCCGGAATTCATCGCTCATGCCGCGATCAAGAATGCTTGTGAACAGGTCGATTCCGGCCCGCTTCTCGGTCAGCGCCAGTGCCGCCGCGAACGGGCCGCTGAACTGCGCGTCGACCGGCGACGTCGGGTTGCGCTTGGCCTCGATCGGCGAACCACATAGCTGCACGCCATAGGTTGGCATCTCGATGAGGACCGAGGTCACCTTGGTACTATCAATTTCGCGTTCCTTGGACAGGCCGATCAGCAGATCCAGGGTCTGGTGGGTATAGCGACACAATGCGAATGGCTTGATCGCATTCTCCAGCGTCTCGAAGCTCGCGCCGAGCGTCTTGGTGGCGTCTTCAGGTTTGGGACGCAGGGCATATCCCTGGAAGAACCCCTGTTCGCCTTCGAAGACTTCGGCGGCGCCGATGAAACCAGCGTCCGCCAGCGTCGCGGCAACAAAACTTCGATGGGTCGCAAGGCCCGGATGCGCACGCTTGTTCCAGGCACCATTTAGGACATATTGCATTGAGCCTGCGGCCTGGGATCCATTCAGTCCCATTGCGTTGACGATCACGTCCGCACTGGACCCGCGCAGGCGCCCGATGATGGCGGAGCCAGCAAAAGTGGTGCAGGTGCAGGTGGGATGGAAACCCATTTCATGTGACGAATGAGGTCCGAGCGCCATGGCGAGACGACAGGCGATTTCATAACCGATCACCACCGCCGTGATCAGATCCTTGCCGCTGGAGTTATTCTCCTCACCGGCAGCTAGGGCAGCGTTTACGACCGACGAGCCGGCGTGGAGTACGCCCTTAGCGTGGTGATTGTCGTAGTCGAGGCTGTGGGCCATCGCGCCGTTGGCGAGCGTTGCCCATTCCGGTGCCATTTGCTCGCCGGTGGCGAGGACTGTTGCGCCTGCACCACCGCGATTGAGGGCACGCACCCCCTCGACGATTTTCGGCCCGGATTCCATCCACGCGTATCCGCCGAGGTCGTTGGCCATGATATCTAGGATCAACTTCTTGGCGTGGGCTACGACGTCCTCCGGTAGGTCCTCGTATCGCAGGCTGGTGGCGTAGTCGGCGTACTGCTCGGCAATCGACATGTTTGGCATCCTCTCTACTGGAAGGCATGGCTGGCAGGGCAGCGCGCTGACCGCACGGCACCTACCTTCTAAACTCTGTCAAGCGTCGCCCAAGCCGGTCGATGGATATGGGCATCCAGACATACTGAATGCTGCACTATTGCACCGGCAGCCGATCCGATGAAGGGGATTATTGGTCGCAGAAGGGTCGTCATCGTCTAGATGGCCGGACCACATGGCTGCCGCCCTCGGCATGTCGTTGAGGAAGCTTGGTGGTGCGGCAGCACCGGGCGCTTTTAGCCCGTACTCTGTTCTTGGTAGCGCTCGGCGAGGCGGCGTACGCGCAGCACCGCCAACATCAGCAGGGCTGAGACGGCGGTCAGCTGATAGAGCCCGGCCGTGAAACCGCCGGTGACATCATAGAGTATGCCGAATGTTAGCGGGCCGGCGACGCCACCGACCTCAGCTGCCGAGAAGAACAGGCCGCTGGCGGTTCCCGCGTATTTCTCTTCAACGCCCGGCATCTCAACCAAGGTCAGTATGAGTATCGTTGTCAGCGCGCCGCGGGCAAGGCCCTGTAGGATCAGGCCGGAGAGCAGGATCGGGCCGGCGCCGGCGTGCAGGCATAGGCTTGCCAAGCCTAGCGCGAGACACAACGCGACAAGTATGGGGTAGCGCCGCTCGGGGGTAGCATGGCGCGGGATCAGCAGCGCTCCGACAACGCCTACAGCGGTTGGAATGGCGGCCCAATATCCGGCGACGGCTGCCGTCATGCCGCCGACCCGCAGCAGCTCCGGGAGCCAGTTATTCAAGGCGTGACTGTACAGAAGAACGCCGAGGCTTATCGCCAGCACGAGGCGCACATGGGGTAGTTTCAGCAAGTCGCCGAGCACCCGTCGCTGCGTCTGCCGCGGCTCGGCGGCAAGCCGCTTCTCCATGGCGCGCGAGCTCGGGTGCGACGACACCGCCAACCAGATGCAGGCGGCGGCGGCGGCGATACCGGCCCACACCTGCAGGACGTTGCGCCAGTCACCGTCAAGCCACGGCATCAAGAACGAATTGGTGAAGGCCAGTGCCACGACGCCGCCAAGGGTCGGGCCGGTAATGTAGATCCCCATCGCGAAGCCGCGCTCGCGCCCATGGAACCACAGGCTGACGACCTTTGGCGCGCCAGCCGAGACGATAGGTCCGCCAAGGCCGAACAGGCCGACTGTCAGAAACAACGTAAGATGATCCGTCGCCAGGCTGCGCCCAAGAGCGGAGACCACGATCAGAAGGGCGCCGACAAACAGTGCACGACGCGGCCCCAACCGATCCAATAATGCGCCGCACGGCACAGCGGAGAGGATGTAGACCAGCTGCCAAGAGCCGAGGACGCTGCCCATGGCGGTATGGCTCATCTTCAAATCGTTGACAATTACCGATACCAGCGGTGCCAGGCCGGAAAACGTTAGGCCAAAGCTGAAATAGAGGCACCAGACACCGGCCAGCATAAGCCAGCGCTCGGGGTAGACCGGCTCGGCGTCATTCTCGGCTGAAGTTGCGATAACCGGCCTGAGCTATCGGTTCATACGGTTTTCGACGAGATCCTCGACGACGCCGGGATCGGCAAGAGTGGTGGTATCTCCCAGGTGGGTCGCGTCATTCTCGGCAATTTTCCGCAGGATACGGCGCATGATCTTGCCTGATCGAGTCTTGGGCAGGCCGGGCGCCCATTGAATCAAGTCGGGCGCCGCGATCGGGCCAATTTCCTTGCGAACCCACAGCACGAGCTCCTTTCGCAACTCTTCCCCCGGCTCGACGCCGACGTTGAGTGTAACATATGCATAGATGCCCTGCCCCTTGATATCATGCGGGTAGCCGACAACGGCCGCCTCCGCAACCTGGTCATGGGCGACCAGCGCCGACTCGACCTCGGCCGTTCCCATCCTGTGGCCTGAGACGTTGATGACGTCATCGACGCGACCGGTAATCCAGTAATATCCGTCTTCATCGCGGCGCGCGCCGTCACCGGTGAAATACCTGCCAGGAAAGGCCGTGAAGTAGGTCTCGACAAAGCGTTGATGGTCGCCGTAGACCGTCCGCATCTGTCCCGGCCAGGAGTCGCGCAGGACGAGGACGCCTTCGGCGGCTCCTTCCTGGATGTTGCCGTCACTGTCGACGATAGCGGGATCAACACCAAAGAATGGCCGCGTCGCCGAGCCTGGCTTGAGCGCGGTGGCGCCAGGCAGCGGTGTAATCAGGATGCCACCCGTTTCGGTCTGCCACCAAGTGTCGACGATGGGGCATCGACCTTCACCGACCACATCGTAGTACCATAGCCAGGCCTCCGGATTGATCGGTTCGCCGACCGTGCCAAGAAGGCGGATCGATTCTCGGCTGGTTGCTTTGACCGGCGCATCACCCTCTCGCATCAGTGCCCGGATGGCCGTCGGCGCGGTGTAGAAAATTGTCACATCGTGCTTATCGCAAACTTGCCAGAAGCGTGAAACATCTGGGTAGTTTGGCACGCCCTCGAACATCAGCGTCGTTGCGCCGTTTGCCAGTGGTCCATAGAGAATATAGCTGTGGCCCGTGACCCAGCCGACATCGGCCGTGCACCAGTAGATGTCGCCGTCGTGATAGTCGAAGACGTACTGGTGGGTCATCGAGGCGTAGACAAGATAGCCGCCAGTCGTATGCAGCACGCCCTTGGGCTGGCCCGTCGATCCCGAGGTGTAGAGAATGAAGAGTGGGTCTTCGGCGGCCATCTCTTCTGGCACGCAGTCGGTCGACACCTTCTCAATCTCCTCGTGGTACCAAAGGTCACGCCCCTCGACCCAACCGATGTCACTGCCAGTGCGCCTGACGACAACGACCGTCTCGACCTTGGGGCAGCGTTTGAGCGCCTCGTCAGTGTTGGCCTTCAACGGGATGGTTCTGCCACCACGCACGCCTTCGTCGGCGGTAATCACGCAGGTCGAGTCGCAATCAATTATTCTGCCGGCGATGGAATCGGGTGAGAATCCGCCAAACACAACGGAGTGGATGGCGCCGATCCGCGCGCAGGCGAGGACGGCGTAGGCGAGCTCGGGGATCATTGGCATGTAGATCGTGACGCGGTCGCCACGGCTGACCTGATGCGCCTTCAAAACATTTGCGAGGCGTGAAACCTGCTCGTGAAGCTCGCGATAGGAAATGCGTTTGGACTCGTTCGGATCGTCACCTTCCCAGAGGATGGCTGTTTGCTCACTCCGGTTTTCTAGGTGCCTGTCAACGCAATTGGCGCAGGCATTGAGCGTGCCGTCGTAGTACCAGCGGATGCGCACATCGTCGGTGAAAGAAACGTCTTTCACCTTGGAATAGGGTTTGATCCAATCGATCCGCTTGCCGTGTTCGTCCCAGAAGCTTTCCGGATCGGCAATCGACTCCTGATACATGCGTTGGTAACCGGCGTCGTCTATAAATGCCGACTTGGCAAATGGTTCCGGTACCGGAAAAAGCTTGTTGTCTGTCATTGATGGCCCCCGATGGCACGCGCGCTCGTGTTCTTCTTGACTGGTCCGGATTCACGCCGGCCAGCCGCTGCCGCCGGTCAAACATCGCCGCGGCAGGCTGTCGCTGCGTATAATGGGAGGAAACATCGGGCCAGACAAGATAGCGAAATCCGCACGTGACCCGATTCGCAACCCGGATCAGTGTCGGATTTCTTGAGGTAGGCCTATGACAGGTGCCTGGAGGTAGCAATGGGAAATTCTGAGATGCGGAAGGATCGTGCGATGGGCGCGATCATGGGTAATTTGATTGGCGAGGCGCTGGGCCTTGGTTGCCACTGGTATTATGACCTTGCGGCGCTCAGGCGCGACTACGGTCCGTGGGTCTCCGATTACAGCGATCAGAATCCTGATCGCAGCGATCAGTTCGGCGACATCGCAAGGCTGCGGCATGAACAAGGTCTCAGGGCAGGCGACGTGGCGCAGACCGGAGAGGTCGTCATCTTGCTGCTGGAATCGTTGGCGGAGTGCGGCAGGTATGACGAAGCTGATTTCACCGGTCGGCTCGATCAGCTGCTCGCCACGCTTGACGGCACCAACATGTCCGGCCGCTTTACCAATTGGTTTCTGCGTGACGTCTGGCAGCAGCGCAAAGCTGGCGTGCCGTGGAGCGAGTGCGGTGGAGTCTGTGACACCTCCGAAGCGGGCAGCCGATCGACCGTCATCGCCGCTTGGTACTCGGGCGATACCAAACGCCTCGTCAAGGAAGCGCATCGTAATATTCTCCTGACCCACCGTGACCAATCAGTTGTTGGCCAGTCGCTTGCCTTCACCTTGGTCACGGCCGCCTTCATTGAGGGGGTATCGATCAACGATATTGTGACTCACATGAGAGGCCATTATCACGACCCGTTCGTCAGGACGTATGTGCGATCGGCCGACGCGCTCCAGCAAGTGCGCAACGGGGTGATCGCCAACGATCCCGAAGTAGACATCGAGGCGCACTTGGTGTGCCGCATTCTCGGGCTGCCGTGCACGATGGGCTTCATGGTTCCGGCCGCCTATTTCTTCATTCACCGCTATCCGGAC
>CAZCVU010000030.1:0-13587 GCA_964501745.1 uncultured Flavobacteriales bacterium
ATCGGTCCGCATGAGGTCGATCGTGGCCGATGGGATTGGGACGGCGTTGCGACCAACCCATTCTTTTGTCCCGACAAGAAGATGACGAAGACTTGGGAAAAGCATCTCGACGCCATGCGCAAGGCGGGGTCCTCGGTTGGCGCAATAGTCGAGGTCGTCGCAAGTGGCCTGCCGCCGGGGCTCGGTGCGCCGGTATACGGCAAGCTCGATGCGGATCTGGCGACCGCACTCATGGGCATCAACGCGGTTAAGGGCGTGGAAATCGGTGCGGGCTTTGCTACGGCGGAATTGACGGGCGAGGAGAACGCCGACGAAATGCGCTTGGCCGATGACGGGAGCGTGCGATTCCTCTCGAACAACGCCGGTGGCATTCTCGGGGGGATTTCCACCGGGCAGGATATCGTCGCCCGCTTCGCGGTGAAGCCGACGAGTTCAATCCTGACTCCACGCCGAACCATCAGTCTCGACCACCAGGAAACAGAAATATCCACCAAGGGCCGCCACGATCCTTGCGTCGGCATTCGCGCCGTACCGGTAGGCGAGGCGATGGTTGCCTGCGTGCTCGCCGACCATTGGCTGCGGCACAAGGCGCAATGTGGATGAAACGATGCCAATGAGGGCGCGTGAATTGTCCAACTTGACGGCTAATTAGCGGCATGCCGGCTGCCGATACACATACGGATCAGCACGGTCTCGTAGTCACGTCGTCGAGCGCTGAGGCGGTTGAGTTCTATAACCGTGCTGTGACCGGCTATCTCGGTCTGCGTTCGGATGTCGGTGCCGAAATGAAGGGCATGTTCAGTGCCGACCCGGACATTCTTATGGGGCACGTGCTGAAGGGCTATTTTTACAAACTGTTTGCAAATCCGGTGCTCGACAGCCGGACCGAACAGGCGATCGCGGCCGCCGAAAAATCAGCGTCCGCAGGCGGCGCGAGCCGCCGTGAGCAACGGCATATCAAAGCGCTGAAGGCCTGGTCGGCCGGCGATCTTGTCGGGGCCGTTCAGCTTTGGGAAGAGATATTGCTCGAGAATCCGCTTGATGTTGTGGCGCTCCGCTTTGCTTATCACACCTACTTCTACCTGGGCGATACCGCGAACGGCCGCGACTTACCGGCACGCGTCATGCACGCCTGGCACGAGGGCATCCGGTGCTACAGTTTCGTTCTTGGGGTTTATGCGTTCGCGCTTGAGGAGGCCGGCGATTATCAGGCGGCCGAACAAAAAGGGCGTCTTGCGGTTGAACTTAATGCCGGCGATATCTGGGCGGTTCACTCGGTCTGCCATGTCCTGGAGATGCAGGGGCGCCATCGCGAAGGCGTCGACTGGGTCAAGTCGACCGAGCCCGGCTGGCGCGAATGCAACAACTTCCGCTACCACGTTTGGTGGCACAGAGCGCTATTTCACCTCGAATTGGAGCAGTTTGACGAAGTCCTCGAACTGTATGATACGGAGGTGCGGGCCGACAAGTCGAACGAGTATCTGGACATCTGCAATGCGGCCTCCTTGTTGTGGCGGCTCGAGACACGCGGCGTCGCCGTAGGTGATCGCTGGGAAGAGCTCGCAACCCAGTCGGAGGATCGCATCGATGATCATGCGCTGACTTTCGTCGATGCACATTTCCTAATGGCACTTGCGGGAAGTGGGCGCAACGCAAGTGCTGGTCGCATGTTGAAAAGCCTCGATGGATTTACCAAAGATCGCACAAAGACGGAAGCACGGGTCACGGAATGCGTAGGTCTTCCACTGTGCGAGGCTTTAGTCGCATTCCACAATGGCGAGTACTCGCAGGCGGTCGATCTTCTGCTGCCGATCCGCTACGACCTGGTGACCCTCGGCGGCAGTCACGCACAGCGCGATCTCTTCGTCGAAATGCTGGTTCATTCGACTCTAAGATCTGGACGTTTTGCGCTGGCGCGCGCACTGTTGTCTGAGCGCACGGCGCTCAAACCGAGAAGCCCATCGAGCTGGCGCCTTCTTGCCTCAGCCCACGATGGCCTCGGCGATGCCGAACGGGCGAGCGTCGCTGCCGCGCGGGCAGATGAATTCCTGTCGGCATAGTCCTGGCGATCGCCTAACATGCATCGATCGGTCCAGCACGCGTTTGACTAGGCGCCGGCTTTTGTCCTTGGTGACCGCGGCATCGCCACGGCCGGATGATCGGCGGCGGTTGCATGCGGTCGACGGTGAGTCGTAGATGAAGACCATCAAGAAGCTGCTGCTTTACGGGCTGGCGTCGCTGGGCGCGACCACGCTTGTGGCGATCTTGCTACTGGGCCTGCTCATGCTGCGATTCGGCGATGGTATCCGGCCGTTGCCATCGCGCATGGTGCTGCTGGCAGACCTCAAGTCCGGGCTCGTGGAGGTCGGCGGAGCAGACTTGTTTGGCGCCTTCGGCGGCGGGCCCCTCATCATGCGGGACTTCGTTGACGCGCTCGATGCCGCGAGCCGCGATGATCGCGTTCGGGGCTTGGTCGTCAAACTCGGGCCAGCTGGTGTCAGCGTGGCACAGGCGCAGGAGATTAGGGACGCTGTCGCAGGATTTAGGCGGAGCGGCAAGTCCACCATTGCCTTTGCCGAGTCGTTTGGTGGCATCGGCAGTGGCACGGTTGCCTACTATCTGGCCAGTGCATTCGAGACGATATGGGTTCAGCCGTCGGGTGCGGTCGGTCTGACGGGTCTCGCTCTGGAGGCGCCATTTCTTAAAGGCGCATTGGAGAAGCTCGGCGTTGAGGCAAAGGTCGAGCAGCGACAGGAGTATAAGGTGGCCGCGGAGATGTTCACGCAAGAGCGGTTCAGCGAGCCGGCGCGCAGGTCGCTGCAGCAACTCGTCGATTCCTGGCTTTCGCAGATTGTTTCCGGTGTTGCTGCCGCGCGTGGGTTGCAGCCCGGCGCAGTCCGCAAACTGGTCGATCAGGGTCCCTACCTGGCGCCGGAGGCTCTTGCCGCCAACCTGATTGATAAACTCGGCTACTGGTCGGAACTCGTCAACTCGACGCGTGCATCGGCAAATCTCGATGGTGTGGCAGCCAGCCTGGTGCGGGTCGACAGATACTTTGCGGATGTAGAGAGACCCAACAGTGAAGGCCCAAAGGTGGCGTTGATCTTTGGCGTCGGGGCGGTTTTGCCGGGTACCGATGATGACCCGTTCTCCGGGGGCACCACGTTTGCCGCCGATACCGTGGCTAAGGCGATAGGGAGCGCGGCGGCGGACCGGGATGTTCAGGCTATCTTGTTTCGTGTTGATAGCCCCGGCGGTGCGTATATGGCAGCGGACACGGTGTGGCGCGAAGTCGAACGCGCGAGCCAGGCTGGCAAGCCGGTTGTAGTATCGATGGCAGGGCAGGCGGCGTCCGGTGGCTATTTCGTCGCCATGCCAGCCGCCCGCATTGTTGCGCAACCGGGAACCGTCACCGGTTCGATTGGAGTATTTGCCGGAAAGGCGGTTTCGGAAGCGCTGTGGCAGAAGCTCGGTATCACCTGGGACGAAGTTCACGCAGGTGCGCGCGCCACCATGTGGAGCCAGATCCGCGATTATCCAACCGGCGCGGAGGAGAGATTCAGTCAGTTTCTCGACGCCATCTATGATGACTTTACGGCCAAGCTGGCACGCGGCCGGCGTTTGACGGGCGCGCAGGTGGATGCAGTTGCGCGGGGCCGTGTCTGGAGCGGCGCCGATGCGCAGAAGAATGGACTGGTCGACGTGATTGGCGGATACGCTGCCGCGGTGTTGGAAGTTAAGCGTGTGCTTGGTCTCCGACCGGAGGAGTCGATCGATCTCGTGAGATTTCCGGCACCGCGATCACGCATTGAACGCATTGTCGGTCTGATGACCCAAAGGACGAGGTCTTCCGCTGGACCGGCAACCGCGTTGATGCAAGATTTGGCTCGCCGATACCAAATCGACCTTGAAGATTTTGCGGTGTTTGTTCCGCCGGTCGGCATCTTGCAGATGCCGCCGTTCCGCCTCGGGCGATAGCAGGATTCAGGCGGTCAGCTATCGTTGCGTTGCGCGGCGATTAAGAATTCCTTGTTGCCCTTGGGGCCGGTGATCGGACTCTCGGTTATCCCAAGCGCGCGCCAGCCTTGAAGCTCGTCGAGCCATTTGTAAATCCGCTCACAAACCTCGCGGTGCAGACCATCGTCACGAACGACGCCGCCTTTTCCGACCTGTCCGCGGCCGACTTCAAATTGCGGCTTGATAAGGGCAACCAGTGTCGCAGTCCGTGCAGCCAGCGAAAGTGCCGCCGGCAGCACGGTTTGCAGACCGATAAAGCTGGCATCGCAGGCGATGAGATCGACCGGCTCCGGCACGTCTTCACGCGAGAGCTTGCGGGCGTTGGTCTTCTCCAGGACGATGACCCGTTTGTCCTGTCGGAGGCGCCAGTCGAGCTGCCCATGTCCAACGTCAACGGCATAAACGCGCGCGCCACCTCGGCTCAGCAACACATCCGTGAAGCCGCCCGTAGACGCGCCAATATCGAGGCATACGAGCCCCTTGGGATCAATCTCGAAATACGCGAGCGCATGCGCCAGTTTGACGCCGCCGCGCGATACCCAAGGATGATCGCGTGCTCGCAGCTCTAGCGGCGCATCGGCGGCAAGCATCGTACCCGGCTTGTCGATCCGCTTCGCTTCGCTAAACACATTGCCTGACATGATTAGTGCTTGCGCCCGCGTTCTGCTTTCCGCGAGACCTTGTTTGACCAGCGCCTGGTCGGCGCGAAGCTTCCTCTGGGCCTTGGCGCTGCCGGTCATGGCTGGCTTGGCGCGATAGCGCCGGGGATACGCTGCCATCTCTTGAATCGCGAGAGCATGAGGCAGGCATTGACAATGAGACCGATGGCAAGGCCACTCCAAACGCCGACCCCTTCAAAGCCAAGCGGGAAGGCGAGAACGACGCTCACCGGGAAGCCGATTACCCAATAGCCGAAAACCGCGAACACCATCGGTACACGCGTGTCCTTGAGACCGCGCAATGCGCCCGACGCTAACACTTGTAGGCCGTCGGCGATCTGAAATATTGCGGCGACTGCGAGCAGCAGCACCGCAAGGCCGACGACCTCTGGGCTGCCAGCGACGCGCGCGCCAAGAAACAGTCGGATGACCGGCAGCGGATGAAACCAAAAGACATAGGATGACGCCACCATAAACGATCCGCCGAGCATAATTGCTGTCCAGCCGGCGCGGCTGACAGCCGGTCGATCCTGAGCTCCAGCCGCTAATCCAACCCGGATAGTCGCGGCCTGTGCAAAGCCGAGTGGGACCATGAATGTGACAGAGATGCATTGCATCGCGATCTGGTGGGCTGCCAATTGTTCGGTGCTAATGAGTCCCATCAGAAGTGAAGCCGCGAAGAAAATACCCACCTCGAACAAGAGCGTAACACCGATCGGCAGGCCGACGCGGAAGACCTCTTTGAATCTTGTCCAGTCTGGCCGCCATACGCGGCGAAGGATCGCGTAACGGCGGAAGTCCTCGTCCCGCACTACGTAAACCATTAGCGTGAGAAACATCAGGATGTTTACGAAACTGCTGCTCACACCGGCGCCGGCAAGGCCCAGCGCTGGAAATCCAAAATTCCCAAACATCAGGGCGTAGTCGCCGAACACGTTGACGATGACGCCGACCACGGTCACCAGTAGGACCGAGCGCGGCCGACTCAGCGCTGACACGAAACTGCGCAACGACACCATCCACAAGCTCGGCACGAAACCCCAGACCATCATCTGAATGTATTCCTCGGCCAACGCCGAGTTGGCGGCGGTCTGGCCAAACAGGAGCAGAAAAGCCTCGGTCTGCCAAAGCACGACGACGAATGGGGCACCGATGGCCGTGGCGACCCAGAATCCCTGGCGCACAAACCTGCGTACCTCGTTGACATCGCCGGCGCCCCGCGCGCGGGCTGCCAGTGCCGACACGGAGACGATGACGCCAAGGCCGAAGATGTAGAGAACAAAGTAAAAATTACTGCCCAATGCTCCTGCCGCGAGCTCCTCGGTCCCGAGCCGGCCCATGAATATCGTGTCGGTAGCGCCAATGCCGACCTGCGCGAGTTGCGTCAGAACGATCGGCAGCGCCAGCGTGAACGTAGTCAGGACCTCAGCGCGCCACGGGCTGCCTGATGCCGTTCGCGAAGCTGGTGGAGCGCTCAAGGGTCGCGGCCGATGGTTGATGGCCCGAAGTTCATTGAAGATCGACCATTGGTGGCGCCCGCTGAAGACCGCAGCGGGCTACGACCGCCGCTCGACCACATAGCTCGCGGTCGCGCGCAGCAGGTCGGCCTTGTCGTCGAAGATTGCAAGATGCTGGATCGCCTGATCGGCAAGCAGATTGGCCTGGGCGTGGGCACGCTCACGGCCCAGAATGCCAACGAAGGTCGCCTTTCCCGCGCTTTCGTCCTTGCCGACCGCCTTTCCCGTCTCCTCGACCGTCCCTTCGACGTCGAGCAGGTCATCAGCGATTTGAAAAGCCAGGCCAAGGTCGTGGGCGTAACCTCTGAGCGCTTCGCGTGCCGGCTCAATGGCGTTGCCGAGAACTGCCCCAGCCTCGCAGGCAAAGGCGATAAGCGCCCCGGTCTTAAGGCGCTGCATGCGGGTAATTTCGCCGATGCCAAAACTCTCCTTGGCGGCCGATAGATCGATCATCTGTCCACCGACCATGCCATGGCCACCGGCTGCCCGCGCGAGCTCAGACACCAAATCGCTCCGGACCTGCGGGTTGGAATGTGTGTCCGGGTGAACCAATACCTCGAAGGCCAGAGTTAGCAGAGCATCGCCGGCAAGTATTGCTGTCGCTTCATCGAATTGCCGGTGTGTGGTTGGCCGACCGCGACGCAGATCGTCGTCGTCCATGGCCGGCAAGTCATCGTGGACAAGCGAATAGCAATGCACCAACTCGACTGCCGCGGCTACTCTAAGCGCCGAGCGCTTCGAGACATTGAACAACCCGGCGCTTTGCAGAACGAGAAACGGCCGCAGCCGCTTGCCACCATCGAGCGTCGCGTATCGCATGGCTTCGTATAGGCGCGCTTCTGGAGCGGCGTCTGCCGACAATACTCGATCCAGCATATCGCCAACCTGTGCGGCGGCGCCAGCCAAGGCTTGGGCCAGTTCGGCCATGGCAGGTCGCCTATTCGACGTCCGCAGGTTCGGTGCTGACGCTGCCGTCCGTACTGATGGCGATCCGCTCGACCTTCTCTTGCGCCTCGCGCAATTTGGCTTCGCAGTGTTTCTTCAGCGCCGCGCCACGCTCGTAGGCGACGATTGCCTCGTCGAGCTTGCCCTTGCCGCCTTCGAGATTGCGGACGATCTGCTCGAGTTCCTTTAGCGCGTCTTCGAAATTCATCGCTTGAACGTCTGCTGGAAGGTCAGCGGATTTCTTATCGTCGGCCATGCCGTTCTCCTTGCTTGGCGAAGTGTAGAAGGATGCTCGGAATCTGTCCAAACCAATGTTGCTGAGTGGCCAATAGGGTTGCCTGAGCCGGTAGCTTGCTACTGCTCTAAACTATGCAACACTCTCGTTAGACGAGCAATTTCGGCAAAAAATCGTAACCGAGAGTTGTATTTCAGTCGATCACACTAATTTTATTAATATCCAGGGTTTAAAGCTCGAACCGTGCTTTAGTGTCTTCTACTGTCGAATGGAAACATCGAGTAAGGTTAGGAACAGGGGCGTGGGAGCCTGGCGGTCTTGGTAGGCGCACGATAGGGGAGTCAGCATGAACATCGTTGTTGCATTTATTCGCGAGCCTGCTGTGCTGGTCGTCGCCTTGTTATTCTTGGCAGGTATCGGGCTGCCAATTCTGGATGCATTTTCCAAAGCTATTACAGACGCAAATGGAAAGCGTGGCACCATTGTCCGGCGATGCCTGGCGGGCGAGGCTCCGCTATGGGTCGTCTATTGGTTGTTCGGAATTATCGGCGGTGTTCTCGCCGGGTTGTTTTCCCTCTTTGCGGCGTCGGCTTCCCCGGTACTGGGCATCGTGTTGATGGCATCCTATGGAGTCTTCTGGGCGATCTCGCTTTGGCAATGCGCGCGCAACGCCGCCTTTGAATTTCTCACCTATGTGACGCGTGGATTGCTTGTTCTTGTTGTGCTGGCGGGAGCGGTTTTCCTTTCGGGAATGGTCATCCTCGAGCCCAGCACACGATCATGGTTGCTGTCGACAATGATCGCATTTGTCGCCATTCAGTTTACAATTGTTTACTTCACCGCTTTCTTAACCGGGTTCGGGGCGAGCGGAATTATGTCCCACGGCAGCAACCACCGGCATTCACTCAATATGTTACGCAGTAAACTTCGGAATCGGATGTCGGACCACAACAGCCGCGAGCACCCGCGGCATCGGCAACAACGCGAGAAGGATGAGACGCGGCTTTGGGAAGAGTTGGGTGATATCGCCGATATACCCGGCGATGGCCGTGGATTCCGGCGCTAACGGCCAATCCGTCCCGATGTGGGACGAAACATCGCGGTAAGCCGCCAACGACAGATATATTCCCGCGTTCTGGAGCTCCCGGTGACATGCCGGCACGCCGTGATCGCCTGACTGAAGTAGAGCGCACTAGATTCTGAACGAATCCTTCGAGGATTTGGCGATCCGGCTCGCCGGCTACAGGCGGCTATGCCGCCATCAGGGCCCGGACATGCGCGGCGGCGCTGCGCTTGAGAGCGTTCAGATCGTAGCCGCCTTCAAGAGTTGATACGACTCGTGCTTCGCAGACTTCGTGTGCAACGTTTGCGATTTCCGAAGTCGCCCATTCGAAGTCGCTGTCGGTGAATCTAAGCTCGGCCAGCGGGTCATCCATGTGGGCGTCGAAGCCGGCCGAAATCAAGATAAACTCCGGTGCGAATGAACGGAGCGCTGGCAAGATCTCGCCGGTCATGGCCTTCCGGAAGTCGGCCGATCCTGACATTGGCGCCAATGGCACGTTGACGATGTTGCCGTGAAGGCCACGCTCGCTGCGATCGCCGGTGCCGGGATAGAGCGGGAACTGGTGGGTTGAGGCATAGAACAGATCCGCGTTGGCCCAAAACATGGCCTGTGTCCCGTTGCCGTGATGTACATCGAAATCAACGACCGCGACACGGTTCAATCCATGAACCACGCGTGCTTGGGCCGCGCCTGCGGCAACGTTGTTGAAGAGGCAGAAGCCCATGGCGCGCGCCGGCTCCGCATGGTGCCCCGGAGGGCGAACCGCGCAAAACGCATTTTGCGCCTCGCCCGCCATCACGGCGTCGATTGCCGCACACACCGCGCCAGCTGCCCGCAAAGCTGCCTCGCCCGAACCCGGAGAGGCCCGCGTGTCAGCGTCGAAGGAAACGCGGCCATCGCTCTCGATGGCGTTCAGAACGGCCTCGACGAAGGGTCGCGAGTGGGCTCGCGCCACCTGTTCAATATCGGCACGAGGCGCTTCACATCGCTCCAAGCTGTCGAATTCGCTGGTGTCGAATGCTGCCAGCACCGCTGTCAAACGCGCTGGAGCCTCGGGGTGCATGCGGCCGGGATCATGGTCGAGGCAGGCCGGGTGGGTGAACAGAATCGTCGTCATCGAAACGCCTCGGCCGGTTGCCCAAAAGGGGCGGGAAGCATATCACGGCGATCATTTTTGTGTTACCTGGCGACGGATTGTGGCAAGCCCTGCGTTTCTCGATTCCCGATTTGCATGGATTTGGAGCCCATTCTTCTGCCAGAATCACCCTGAATCGCATTGTACTTCGCCGAGCGTAGTTGGATGCCGCGACCGTATGGGAGCGGTAGATCGCCGTGTTTTGGCGCCGAGTGGGTCTGGACGCCTGTTTCCAGCCCGATGGGAGTGAGATTTGAGACGGTCCGCCGCAATTCTCTTGGTGCTTGGTATCGGAGCCGGTGCGGCAGATGCCGCATTTGCCCAAGGCCGGGCGGCACTGGTGAACCTTGACGTGGTGGTCATCGAGCCATTGGCGCAGACTGCGCCAGTGCTCGGTCGATTTGTGCCGCGTCAAACTGGCGTCGTCGCCGCCCTGACGCGTGGTCCGGTCTCGAAAATGCTGGTCGACGTTGGCGATCGCGTGGCGAAGGGCGATGTGCTGGTGCAGCTGTTGACGTCGACGGTGCGAGCCGAACGTGACCTGCGGGCGGCTGAGTTGACGGAGAAGGAAGCGGCACTCGCGACGGCACAGGCGCAGCTTGACGTGTCACAACGCGAATTCGAGCGGCTGGAGAACTTGAAGAAGTCTGCCGCTTTTAGCCAAGCGCGATTCGAAGACAAGCGCGGTGAAGTTGCAAAATACAGCAGTCAGGTTGTCGAGGCTGAGGCGGCGATAGCGCGCGCCAACGCCAATCTGCGCCTCGCCAGCATCGAGCTTACGCATACCTCGATTCGGGCGCCATTCGATGGTGTAGTTGCGGAACGCCACACCATGGAAGGTGCGTATCTCAATGCCGGCAATGCTGTTGTTACGCTTATCAACGATCGCGATCTGGAAATCGAAGCCGACATCCCGTCGATTCGTATGAGCGGCGTTGAAGTGGGACGGGCGGTCTCCGTCGTGCTCGAAGATGGCAGCCGGCACAGAGCGCAGGTGCGTGCGATCGTGCCATCGGAGAACGTGCGGACCCGCACCCGGCCGGTGCGGTTTAGTCCCTTTATCGAAACCGGAATGGTTGATCAGCTCGCTGCAAATCAGAGTGTCACCGTACTGATTCCGGTGGGTGAGATTCGAGACGTGGTGTCGGTCCATAAAGATGCCGTCGTACCGCGTAGCGACGGGGCAATCGTGTTTGTCATAACCGACGGACGGGCGTTGTTACGCCGCGTCCGCTTGGGCGAGGCGGTCGGCAACCGTTTTGAGGTGTTGGAAGGGCTTGCGGAAGGCGATAACGTGGTCGTCCGCGGCAACGAGCGGCTGGTGCCTGGCCAGCGTGTACGTTGGCCCGGCATGCCGCAGTCGGAGTCCAGCTCCAGTAGTGCCGGCGGCACATCTGGCTGATCGGCGGCGGAGCCGAACTTCATGAACCTGATTAAGCTTGCGATAGGTCGTCCTACCGCTGTCATCGCCGGCGTTCTGATGGCGCTGATGTTCGGTTTCGTGGCCCTAAAGACAATACCCATCCATCTCGCGCCGGACGTGCAGCGGCCTATTATCCGCGTCTCGACCAGTTGGTCCGGCGCCGCTCCCGTGGAGGTCGAGCGTGAGCTCGTAACCCGTCAGGAGGAGGCACTGCGCGGGCTCGAGGGCTTAGAGGCCATGACGAGCACTGCCCGTACGGGCAGCGCCAGTGTGATTCTTGAATTTGGTATTGGGCAGGACATGGATAAGGCGCTCCTGCTGGTGGCTAACCGGCTCGATCGCGTATCCGGCTATCCCGATGAAGCAAACGAACCGACCTTGCACACCTCGGGAACCGAAGACAATTCGATTGCCTGGTTCCGCCTGCAGCGGATTGAGGACAATACACGCGAACTACACACCTACCGCGACTATGCCGAGGACGTGATTCAGGAGCGGCTCGAGCGTGTACCGGGCGTCTCTGGCATCAACGTCTGGGGCGGCGGTAAGCGCGAGATGCGGATCATCGTCGATCCGGTGAAGATGGCGCGCTTCAGCCTGACGGTGTCGGAGATCGTAGATGCGTTGCGTGCAGCAAATGCCTCGATCTCGGGCGGCGACGTCGAGGAAGGCAAGCGCCGCTACGTGGTGCGCACCGAGGGTGAGTTCACGACGCCCCAGCAAGTCGCGGCGGTCGTTCTGCGCGCCGAGGGCAACGGAACTGATAGCGGTGTTGCTCGTGTGACGGTCGCCGACGTTGGCGACGTAAGTTTCGATTACAAGACGCCGACTTCGCTTCTGCGAGCGAACGGCGAGACGACTATGGGTATGAGCGCTACGGCGGAGGCCGGCGCGAATGTGATTGAGGTCATGGAGGGCATCCGTGAGGCGCTCGAAGAACTCAACACGCAGACGCTCCCGCCGCAGCGGCTTCACCTCCAACAAATCTATGACGATACGGTCTACATCAATTCATCGATCAGGCTGGTGGTCCAAAACATCTGGTTCGGCGGCGCGCTTGCCGTGATCATCCTGCTTATCTTCCTGCGTTCGGTCAGAGCGACGCTGATAGTGGCATTGGCAATTCCGGTTTCCGTAGTTGCTTCCTTCGTAGCTATGGCAATGCTGGGCCGCTCGCTCAATGTAATTTCGTTGGCAGGTATCGCCTTTGCCGTTGGCATGGTGGTCGACGCGGCGATTGTCGTGCTGGAGAACATCTACCGGCTTCGCGAACGTGGGCGACCGCCGATGGCGGCCGCCTACGAAGGCGCAAAGCAGGTTTGGGGCGCCATTCTTGTGTCCGCGCTGACGACAGTGATGGTGTTCATCCCGATCCTCGTGATGGAACTCGAGGTGGGCCAGCTGTTCCGTGATATTGCGGTCGCAATCTCGGTCGCCGTCATGCTTTCTCTGATTGTCTCGATCACGGTCATCCCGACACTTTCGGCCCGCCTGCTCGTCAACCGGATCAAGGCGCCGGGGGAAGGCCTGCGATTGCCGGGCATCGACCAGTTTGGCAGGGCCTTCCTTGCGGCCGTAACCGGGCTCTCAAGAGCCGTCGCCCACAACAAAGCGCTTGCCGTCGCGCTGGTCGCAGCACTGACCGCAGTAACTAGTCTAGCAACGTGGCAGTTTCTGCCGGATCTTGAATATCTGCCTGAAGGCAATCGCAACTTTGTGGCCGGAATCGTGTCTCCCCCGCCTGGCTATAACCTCTCGACAACGACGGCTATCGCCAACCGCGTCGAGAGTGCGGTGAAGCCACACTGGGTGTCGGTAAGCGGACCGCAGCCCAAGCCCGGAGAGCCGCCGAGAATCGCAAATTTCTTCTTTGTGGCGCGCAACTCTTCGACCTTCATGGGCGCGATCAGTGCGCAGGCGCAGCGGGCTAGTGAGTTGATTCCAGTGATATCGCGACCCGTATTCAGCGAACCTGGAACATTCGCCGTGATGTTTCAGCCGTCGATTTTCGGTCGCGGCGTCGGTGGTGCCAGGGCGATCAACATGGATATATCCGGACCGGATCTTGAGGAGGTGATCGGCGTTGCGCAGCGGGCAAACGTCATCATCTCGGAGATCATGCCGCGCAGCGAGGGCAATCAGGTACGCCCGCGGCCGGGCCTTGAGCTCGGAGCACCCGAGGTGCGCGTGCTGCCCGATCCAGTACGCCTCGCGGACAACGGTATCAGCGCCCGTGACCTCGGACTAACCGTCGACGCCTTCAACGACGGCCTCAGGGTGGCTGAGATCACGATCGGTGGGAAGCGAGCCGACCTTATCCTGATGGGACCGGAAAGCAACGTGCTGGAAACCCAGGGCATCGCGAACCTTCCCGTGGTCACGCGCTCCGGCGATATCCTGCCGGCAAACGCATTGGCAAACGTGGTTATTACCGCGGGCCCTGTCCAAATCCGTCACACTGAGCGCGAACGAACTATCACGCTGCAGGTCCGCCCGGCGCCGACACTTGCCTTGGGTGCGGCCCTCGAAAAGCTTGAAACCGAGGTCGTGCGGAAGTTGCCCCTCGGCTTGAAGTTCCAGCCGAGGTTGGGGT
>CAZCVU010000031.1:0-13236 GCA_964501745.1 uncultured Flavobacteriales bacterium
GAGGAGTGTCGGGAAACACGCGGTCCGAAGCCACTGCACCTGCTGCAGGCGCACCCACCGGCAAGTCTGCCAAGTCGATACGCTGCGATGCCAGGAGTCCGCTAACACGTGGTCGCACACCGTCGTTTACCAGTTCGATCCTACCGGCAAGCTGGCTCTCGCCGATCCTGTCATTCAGCCCGGTCAGCGCAAGCGTATGGAGATTCCCCTTTGCGGACGCAGCAATCGAAAATGGACGCAATGCCGGCAACTCCGCCGACACCAACGCAGCAAACGGCGTCAGATCGCTGCCCTGGATCTTGAAGTCAACGTCAAACCCCCGCAACTCGTAGACAGATCCAACCGCACCGGTCGCAATGACGGCGAAGCTGAGCGCGTCGCCAAGCGTTGCGTCGAGTTCTTGGACCGAAAGCGGTCCGAGCGCGTCGCCCAAGATACGCGCCGCGACGCGGAATGCGCCTAGCGGCGGCAGCTCAACGCCGGCAAGCGCGGACAAGTCGGCAAATTCGCTACCCTTCGCTTTGAGTCCTAGGTCCAACCCCTTTCCCGCCGCCGGCTCGGCAACAGTGCCGACGAGCGTGAGCGTACTACCAGCAGACTCAAGTGTGGCATCGAGCGGCCAAGGTTTGCTGGGCGCGAACATTTCCGCAGGCGAGCCCAGCGTCGCCCGAATCGATAAAGGCGTATTGTTAAGTGCAGCAGCCAATCGTATTTCAAGCGGTTGCTTCGGCCCTTGCCCAAACACAGTCAACTCGTCGAGCGTCAGTTGCAGTTGCCGCCCGCTCACACCGTCGCGATAGGTGAGCGCGGCATCGCTGATGCGCATGTCTCGAATGACCGGTATGACTAGATCACCCTCGCTGACCGTCCCCGTGGAAGCGCCTTGGTCCGGTGAATTGAACTGGTAATTTGCCTGTCCTTTGGCGTCCGTCTCGAGGAGGATGTCGACGCCAGACAGCAGGATCTGCTCGACGTCTATTCTCCCAGCGAGAAGCGGCAACAAGGCGACCCGTACAGCCAAAACTTCAGCGCTCATCATGTGCGGCCGCGAGCCCCAATCGGCATTGGCGAGGCGCACGCCTCGCACGGCAAGCGAAGGTGTGAACGAGATCTTCAAGTCGAGCGATCCTTCGATCATCAGCTTGCGCCCGGTTACTCGCTCGACCTGCCCGGCAATCAAAGGTTTGAAGTCATTGAAGTCCTGCGATTGCAGGATCGCATAGCCCGTGATCAGCATCGCCACGACTAAGGCGACAAATATCTTCAGAAGGGTCGAAATTTGAATGTGCATGAGTTTGCGCAGTGCCCAGCGTCCGAATCCGGTGCCTGACCGTTCGCCAGGCGCCTGACTAGTCACCCTAACATATAGATCTCAATGCGCCGCTGCTGCCAGTGCGCCTCGGGTCCCCGGCCCCGCTGGCGCGCCCTTCAATCTATGATAGTTCGGCAAACAGACCGTCAGCATCGGCTGTGCCGAGCCCGAAATGTGCCAAAGTCTCTGCCATGTGCCGCGGCGGATCGGCCATGACATCGAGCACGCCGGAGCCGGATGGATGCGGTAATACGATCCGTCGGGCGTGCAAATGCAGCCGCTTCGCAAACTCAAGCCCGTCGAGAAACGCCGCCTTGCCGCCATACTTTCCGTCGCCAAGGATTGGGACGCCGACCGCCGCCATGTGTACACGCAACTGGTGCGTACGCCCCGTTGTCGGCATCAGTGCGACGAACGCCAGTTTCCCGCCAACCGTCTCGACGACGCGGTAGTGGGTGACCGCAGGCTTGCCACCGGGCGATGCCGCAACGACCCGCTCACCGCCTCGACCCTGCTCCTTGGAAAGGGAAAGAGCGATCTGCCCGCTCGACGGCGCTGGCTCACCGACAGTGACTGCCCAGTAGAGCTTGTTCGCCTGACGGTCGCGAAACGCGGCACCCAATCGCTTTGCAGATACCGCGTTGGCAGCCAACAGCAGGACACCGCTGGTATCCTTATCAAGCCGGTGGACCAGTCGCGGCCGCTCCCGACTGCGGCCCTGCAAGGCCCCCAACATAGCGTCCAGATGACGCAAAGTGCCGCTTCCACCCTGCACCGCCAACCCCGACGGCTTGTTAATGGCAATGATCCAGTCATCGCGATGGATCACCATCGAGCGGATAAGCTCGGCATCCTCGGGTCGTGCCGGAGGCCGGTCCGCGCGCCGCTGTTCTGGCACGTCCGTCAATGGCGGGATGCGAACCTTCTGGCCTGGCGCCAGTCGTTGCTTTGCCTGCACCCGTTTGCCATCGACACGAATCTGGCCGGTGCGCAGCAACTTCTGCAGGTGGCCGTGGCTGACGTCCGGAAAGAAACGTTTAAACCAACGGTCGAGTCGGATTTCACCCTCTTCGTCAGCTACCGTCCGGATTTCTACCGCACTCACACCAGCACCAGCCGGGCTAGACGCAGCCCGACGACGAGAGCTGCGAGCGACAGCATCACGGAAGCCGTTATGTACAGCGCAGCGGCCACCCACTGCCCTCGCTCGTAAAGCAGCAGGACATCCATCGAGAATGCGGAAAACGTCGTAAACGCGCCCAGTATGCCGACCGCGAGAAAGCCACGCACCGCCGCGCTCGGCGACCAGGCAATGGCCAGGGTCTCGATCAATCCGCCGAGGAGCAGCGAACCAAGGACGTTGACCACAAGCGTCCCCCACGGAAAGCCGTGTCCGAACAACAGCGCGACTTGGTGCGCTATTATGTGACGGGCGACGGCAACGATTGCGCCGCCTGTGGCGATCGCAAGGATCAACTTCATGACTCACCGGCAAGAGCGTATGACAACAGAATCCGACGCCTGCACGCTACCGAGGTTGAACGCGGGAGACAACCTGGTTCCAGCCTACTCGTGTCGACCCGACGTCGATATTGGTCCGCTGGTCCGATCGATGTTATCGTCCGCCCGACATCCAAAAACTGCTGGCGAGAACCTGCGACATGGATCTCGACCCTCGTCTTGAGAGTTGTCTACCCAAACGCCTGCATCCGGTGAGCCGTTATATTATGGACATCTGGTTGGCTGGGGACCTGCCGACGCACGAATTCCGTCGTCTCTTCCATCTGCCCAATTCGAGATATCTGAGTGTTAGCGCCTGCCTGGTCGCGGCAATGGCGCGCATCAACGGCTCAAGTCGTGGGAAGACATGACGATGTAACGGCGTCATCCTGAGGTAGATTGCCGCTCACTTCGGAGCCGGTTCCAATACTCCAACCGTTTGGCAATTTCGCGTTCGAAACCGCGCTCGACAGGACGATAGAAGGACTGCCTTTCCATCTTGTCGGGAAAATAATCCTGCCCCGAAAACGCATCATCGGCATCATGATCGTAGGCGTAGCCCTTGCTGTAGCCGAGGTCGCTCATCAGACGGGTCGGCGCGTTGAGGATACGCATCGGTGGCATCAGCGAGCCGGTTTCAACAGCGCTTTTTTGTGCCGCACCTAAGGCTCGATACGCAGCGTTCGACTTGGGCGCAGTCGCCAGATAGATGACAGCCTGCGCCAATGCCAGTTCCCCCTCCGGAGACCCTAGGCGTTCGTAGGTATCCCATGCCGCGAGCGCCTGCACGGCTGCCTGCGGGTCGGCAAGCCCGACATCCTCATAGGCGAAGCGGACCAGCCGCCGAACGACATAAAGCGGATCCTCGCCGCCGGCCAGCATGCGCGCCAGCCAATAGAGGCCTGCATCGGCATCCGATCCACGAAGTGCCTTATGCAGGGCGCTGATGAGATTGTAATGCCCGTCCTGGCTCTTGTCGTAAAGCGGCACTCGGCGCTGCACAATCCCTGCCAGGGAACGCGAATCAAATGGCTCGTCCACCTCAACGTTGCAGAGCTCCTCACACAGATTAAGGAGGAAGCGCCCATCGCCGTCCGCCATGGCGCGCAACGAGAGTCGTGCGTCGTCGTCGAGCGGCAGCGGTCGTCCGATACTCGACTCGACGCGCACCAACAATTCCTCAAGTGCATCGTCGTCAAGCCTGTTGAGGACGAACACCTGGCAGCGCGATAATAAGGCGCCATTCAGCTCAAAACTCGGATTTTCCGTGGTCGCACCGACCAGAATGATGGTGCCGTTTTCGACATACGGCAGAAAACCATCTTGCTGCGCCCGGTTAAATCGGTGGATCTCGTCGACGAACAGCATGGTGCCCCGTCCTGCGGCACGACGCTCGCCGGCGGCCTGGAAGATCTTTCGCAGATCGGCGACGCCCGAAAACACGGCCGACAACAGCTCAAACTCGTACTCCGTTTCGTCGGCCAGCAATCGGGCAATCGTCGTCTTCCCACAACCAGGTGGCCCCCAGAGGATCATCGATGCCAGCCGATCGGCCTCGAGCATCCGGCGTATGGCGCCATCCGATCCCAGGAGATGATCCTGCCCCACCACTTCGCCGAGCGTCGTCGGCCGCAGCCGGTCGGCCAACGGACGCGGCATCTCGGCCTCAAATAGACTGTCCTGGTGAGCTTTGCTCATCAGCCGATCTCCAACGCCATCCTGCGCTCGCCACGGCGTATCAACAGCCGCCAGCGTGACGGCGCCGAGGTGATGACCTGCTCGATGTCATCGGTTGTCCTGATATCACGACCGTTGATGCCGCTGACGATGTCGCCGGATCGAAAACTGATGCGCGCGGCTGGCGAGCCAGGGACGACCTCAAGGATGATAACGCCCGTCGGCTCGCCTTCGAGCCCCAGTTCCTCAGCCAAGGCCGGCGAAAGGTTGGCCACTTTCGCGCCCGCTAGCGGATGAAGCCCACGCAACAGCGTGACGTTGCGCAGCGGATCCTCCGGCGGCGCGGTCAGCTCGAAGGGAATCTTGAGGGTTTGCCCTCGACGCAAGACGGTCAACTCAACCTTTTCACCGACAATACGAGTGGCGATCCGAAAGCGGAGCGCCTGTTTGTCTTCAATTTCGCGGCCATCGACGGCGATCACCACATCACCCGACTGCAGCCTCGCAGCCGCCGCCGGACCCCGCTCATGAATGCTCTCCACCAGGGTGCCGATCGGACGAGGCATGCCAAGCGATGCTGCGACGTCAGCCGTGACGTCTTCTGCGGTGAAACCGAGCCACGGCCGGACCAGCGGTTTTCCCGCTATAGCGCTGTCCACGACCGCCCGCACCATGCTGCTGGGTATGGCAAACCCAATTCCGAGAGAGCCACCGCTCTGCGAGAATATTGCCGTGTTGACTCCGACCAGGCGACCACTCATATCGACCAGCGCACCGCCTGAATTACCCGGATTAATCGCCGCATCCGTCTGAATAAAGAAGCGAAAATCGGCAACCCCCACCATCGTCCGGGCCAAGGCCGAGACGATGCCGCTGGTAACCGTCTGGCCGACGCCAAATGGATTGCCAATCGCCAGCACCAGATCGCCGACTTCGAGCGAATCCGGATCCGCAAGCTGCAGACTCGGCAGTTTCTCGCTGCTTTGAATTCTCAACACCGCGATGTCGGTACGCTCGTCTCCGACCACAATCTCCGCATCAAACTCGCGTCGGTCGAACAGCACGACCGTTATTTCCTGTGCATCTTTGATCACGTGATGGTTGGTAACGATGATGCCGTCCTGGTTGACGATCACACCTGACCCCAACGAGTTCTCTAACCGCTCTCGCGTGCCCAGGCCAAACGGCACCATGCCACCGAAGAAGCGTTGAAATAGCGGATCGGCAAACATCGGCGACGTGACCTGCTCGCGCACGAGCTTCCGGGCATAGATGTTGACGACGGCCGGCGCGGCAGCGCGCACAAGCGGTGCGAAGGAAAGCGTTATCTGCTCTTTGCTCTCGGGAACAGTGCGCGCGGTCTCGGTCGCTGCGCCGACGGGCAGCAACGCGCTCGCGACCAATACGGCAATGCCAAATGCGCGGGCGGCCCCAATCATCGTACAAACCGCTGCTAGCGTTTCCACAAGGACTTTAACAGACAGTCCAAGAGTGGTGTGCGAACCGCGTCGAAGCAAGTACTCCGTCTACTCGGATCGCCAAACACGGGAGGTCGGTTACTCCTCGATTTCGCCTTCTGCTTCCTCCGGGGCTGGTCCCGAATCCAAGCCCTTTGCATCGGGATCGCGGTCCACGAATTCGATCACCGCCATCGGCGCGGCGTCGCCGTATCGAAATCCGCTCTTCAGAACGCGCGTATACCCGCCTTGGCGCTCTGAATATCGCTCGGCCAAGATATCCATCAGCTTGCTCGTCGTCGCTTCGTCACGCAGCATTGCGTAGATCTGGCGGCGCGCGTGCAAGGTGCCGCGTTTGGCCTTGGTGATCAGTTTCTCGACCACCGGCCTCAACTCCTTAGCCTTCGGTAAGGTCGTGGTGATCTGCTCGTGTTTGACGAGGGCCGTCGCCATATTGGCGAACATCGCGCGCCGATGCGAGCTCGTTCGGTTCAGCTTGCGTCGACTCATTCGATGACGCATGAAAACACTCCCTCATCCAACCGCTCGAGAGCCCCACGAACTAGACCATCTTCGTTCGTGCAGCCGATCGAGGCTTGGCATTAGCTTCAGTAAGGCTCTTCGAGCCTCTTCGCGAGATCCTCGATGTTGTCCGGAGGCCAATCGGAGATCTCAATACCGAGATAAAGCCCCATTTGCGAAAGCACTTCCTTGATTTCATTCAACGACTTGCGCCCGAAGTTCGGGGTTCGCAGCATCTCCTGCTCGGTCTTCTGTACGAGGTCGCCAATATAAACGATGTTGTCGTTCTTGAGGCAGTTGGCCGACCGTACGGAGAGTTCTAACTCGTCCACCTTGCGCAAGAGGTTCTTGTTAAACGGAAGTTCGGACTGACGGTCCTCTTCAGTCCGTGTGTGCGGCTCCTCGAAGTTAATGAAGAGCTGCAATTGGTCCTGAAGAATGCGCGCGGCAAGTGCGACCGAATCCTCCGGTGACACGGCGCCGTTTGTCTCAATCTCCACCGACAGCTTGTCATAGTCGGTATCTTGCCCGACCCGCGTGTTTTCGACCTTGTATGCGACTTTCTTGACCGGACTGAACAAGGCATCCACCGGAATCAAGCCGATCGGTGCATCCTCGGGTCGGTTTTGAGTCGCTGGCTGGTAGCCCTTTCCTGCCTCCACGGTCAACTCCATGCCAATCTTTGCGCCTTGATCCAGGGTACAAATCACAAGCTCGGGATTCAGCACATCGATATCGTGCCCCGTTTCGATCGCTGCTGCGGTTATCTCGCCGGGCCCTTCTGCCTGCAGACGCATGCGTTTTGGACCGTCGCCGTGCATCTTCAACGCCAGCAGTTTGACGTTGAGCACGATATCCGTCACATCCTCGCGGACGCCCTGAATGGACGAAAACTCGTGCAAAACACCGTCGATCTGTACCGAAGACACAGCGGCTCCCTGCAATGAGGACAGCAGTACTCGACGCAAGGCGTTACCAAGCGTCATGCCAAAACCGCGCTCAAGTGGTTCGGCAACAACGGTCGCCACACGCGACGGGTCGCCACCGGGTTCGACCGCGAGTTTGTTCGGCTTAATCAGCGACTGCCAATTCTTTTGGATAACGCTTGCCACCTCATCCATTTTTCAATTCACCTGTTCGATCAAATTCATGATGGAGCTTAGGCACACAATCCGGCTCGAATACGCCAAATGGTGGCACCTGAAGAATCGACGGCGTGGGCAGGTGCTGCAGGATTCGTCAAACGCGCCGCCGCTTGGGCGGACGGCAACCGTTATGCGGCACGGAGGTCACGTCGCGAATTGCCGTGATCGAGAACCCAACGTTCTGCAATGCACGGAGTGCGGATTCGCGCCCTGATCCCGGACCTTTGACATTCACCTCCAACGTCTTTACGCCATGTTCCATTGCTTTGCGCCCCGCATCCTCGGCCGCCATTTGAGCGGCATGCGGGGTCGACTTGCGACTGCCCTTAAATCCATTACTACCCGACGACGACCACGAGATTGCGTTTCCTTGAACGTCGGTGATCGTGATCATCGTGTTGTTGAAGGTCGCGTTTACGTGTGCGATCCCCGATGTAATATTCTTGCGCTCACGGCGGCGCGGCCGAGTGGTCGTTGGTCTCGCCATTTATCCCTCTGTCTTCCGCCTCGCGGATTGCAACGCAGGACGCCGGCGGTCGGCGTCAATTGCTACTTAACTACCCTCTTCCTACCAGCGATCGGACGGGCAGGACCCTTTCGCGTGCGCGCATTGGTATGGGTCCGCTGGCCACGCGTCGGTAGACCCTTGCGATGACGCAGTCCGCGGTAGCAACCGAGGTCCATAAGTCGCTTTATGTTGATTGCGACCTCACGTCTCAGGTCACCCTCGACGATGTGATCGCGATCAATCGCCTCACGTACCCGCAGCACTTCATCATCTGTCATATCGTTGACACGGCGCTCGAAGGGAATTCCACACCTCTCACAGATCTTCCGGGCCGTGGTGCGGCCAATGCCATGGATGTAGGTTAGCGAAATCTCGACGCGCTTTTGCGTTGGAATATTGACTCCAGCTATACGTGCCACGCCATCTACCCCCTAATCGCCGCTCTGGACCAGTCTGGAAATCTCTGTGCTGGAAAACTGAGTGGCATATGCCCGTATTCCCGAACGCTGCGGGCATGAAAAAAGACCGAGCCAATGCGCCATTGTGGCACACCAAGCACTCGGCGGAGTTCTCCGAAGCCGCGAATTATAGGGATTTGATACATACTGTCAATCATTGGAACCGTGCCAGAATGGCATTGATCTGGGCCGCCAAATCGTCGATTCCCGCCAACCCGTCAACCTCGAAAAGAACGCCGTGCTCACGGTAGTAGGGTATGATCGGCTCCGTTTCACGATGGTAGTTTTCCAGCCGCAGCCGGACCGTTTCTGGCTTGTCATCGGCTCGACGGACAAAGTTCTTGGAACCGCAATTATCACATACCCCCTCGACTTTCGGCGGGCTGAACTCTTCGTGGTAACCCTTGCCGCATTCGCTGCACGCGTATCTGCCAGCAATGCGTTTGGCGAGCGCGTCATCATCGGCAGCGATCTGGATGACCGCGTCGAGCTTGAGATTACTGACCTTAAGTAATTCGTCGAGCGCTTGGGCCTGTTTCGTGGTTCGCGGGAATCCATCCAGGATAAAGCCGTTCCGGCAATCGGGCTTTGCTAGGCGTTCGGCAACCACATGGATAACAATGTCATCGGGAACCAGGTCGCCAGCTTCCAACAACGATCCTGCCCGAACTCCTACCTCGTCGCCTGCCTCAACCGCGTTCCGTAAGATTTCGCCGGTGGATAGTTGAACAATTCCCCAGCGCTCCTGAATCAGCTTTGCCTGGGTTCCCTTGCCGGCACCCGGAGGGCCGAACACAACTACATTCATCCGCGCCGCCCACGCAGCTTCGCCTTCTTGACGAGCCCCTCATATTGATGTGCCAACATATGCGCATGCACCTGACCGACCGTGTCCATCGTAACCGTGACCACGATCAACAGGCTGGTACCGCCAAAATAAAACGGCACGCCATACCGGGAAATCAAAATCTCTGGAAGGATACACACGGCAACCAGGTAGATGGCGCCGGCGGCCGTCAGCCGCGTCAGGACGAAATCGAGATACTCAGCGGTATTCTTCCCGGGGCGTATACCGGGAATGAAACCACCGTATTTCTTGAGATTGTCTGCCGTGTCCGCAGGATTGAAGACGATTGCCGTATAGAAAAAGGCGAAGAATGCGATCAGCCCAATGAAGAGAATCAGGTAGAGCGGTTGTCCGCGGCCAAGTAGCGCCGATATGTCGCCGAGCCAGCCCGGTCCAGCGCTGCCGCTAAATCCGGCGATCGTAATCGGCAACAACAGGATCGAGGTCGCGAAGATCGGCGGAATAACGCCCGAGGAATTCAGTTTCAGCGGTAAATGCGAGGATTCTCCACCGAACATCTTGTTGCCAACCTGGCGCTTCGGATATTGCACGATGATTCGCCGCTGTGCGCGTTCTATGAAGACGATGAAAGCAATCACCGAAACAGCCATGACAATCAGGAAGAGAATGAAAATCGTGGATAGCGCCCCTGTACGGCCCAACTCCAAGGTGCTAGCGAGGGCCAGAGGAATGTTGGCGACAATACCGGCGAAGATGATCAGCGAGATTCCGTTACCGACACCGCGCTGGGTGATCTGCTCGCCCAGCCACATCAGGAAGATCGTACCGCCGACCAGCGTAATGACGGCGGTCAAGCGAAAGAACAAGCCGGGATCGATCACTGCGCTGCCGCGGCTACCCTGCATACCTTCAAGCCCAACCGAGAGTCCGTAGGCCTGGGCGGCGGCGAGCAACACGGTGCCATAGCGCGTATATTGGTTTATTTTCTTGCGCCCCGCTTCGCCCTCTTTCTTGAGCTGCTCCAGCGTCGGCGAAATCGCCGTCATCAACTGCATGATAATCGCAGCCGATATGTAGGGCATGATATTGAGCGCAAAGATGGTCATGCGCCCCAGAGCGCCGCCCGCAAACATGTCAAAGATGCCAAGAACGCCGCCCTGCTGCTGCCGGAAGATTTCGGCGAGAATGACAGGGTCTATGCCCGGCAGCGGAATATAGGTGCCGAGCCTGTAAACGATCAGCGCGCCTAGCGTAAACCAAATGCGCCGTTTGAGCTCGGTGGCCTTGGAGAAAGCGCCAAAGTTGAAATTGGCGGCAAGTTGTTCAGCGGCGGATGCCATGAACTGCGTACCTCAGAATTCGCTTCGACCCAAAACAGGCTCCGGGTCTAGTTTCGCCTAACCCTCCGCAGGTTCGGGAACGGCTGGCAAAACGACCTTCCCGCCTGCCTTCTCGACTGCAGCGATTGCAGCCTTCGACGCGCCTGCAACCTCGATGGTTACCTTGGCACTGAGTTCGCCTTTTGCAAGCAGACGCACGCCATCACCAGGTCGTCGTACGAGGCCTGCGGCCATCAATTCAGCAGTGCCGATCGCCTTCTTTCCGTCCAGTTTCTTGTCGTCAATTGCACGCTGTAGACGCCCAAGATTGACTTCAGCGAAGTTCTTGCCAAACGGATTGTGGAAGCCGCGCTTCGGGACCCGGCGGTAGAGTGGCATCTGGCCACCTTCGAATCCCTTGAGCGAAACCCCTGATCGAGAGCGCTGTCCCTTCATGCCCCGACCACTGGTCCTGCCCTTCCCCGAACCGGGGCCGCGACCGACACGAGTCCGCTTGCTGCGCGCGCCGCTCCGATCGGAAAGTTCATTCAACTTCATGGTCGACAACTCCTTTTATGCAGCGCCGAAGAAAGGCCTAACCGGGATCTTCAACGCGCACCAAATGCTTGACCTTATTGATCATACCTCGCACCGACGGCGTATCTTCGAGTTCACGTGTCCGATGGAGACGATTAAGTCCCAATCCGATCAGCGTCGCACGCTGATCGCCGCGCCGCCGAATTGGACTGCCGGTCTGCGTGACCGTAATACGGTTCGGCGTCTTATCAGCCACTCGCCTGCTCCTGCACCGCGGGTCCTTCCTCCCGCCGACCAATAATCTCGCTCACCTTCTTGCCTCGTTTCGCAGCAACAAAGCGCGGTGAGGTGCAGTTTGAAAGTGCGTCGAGCGACGCTTTGATCATGTTGTGGGGATTGGCCGCACCGACGGACTTTGCGACGACGTCGTGAACGCCCAGTGCTTCGAACACTGCACGCATTGGGCCGCCCGCAATAATGCCGGTTCCGGGCGGCGCCGCGCGAACGACAACGCGGCCGGCACCAAAGCGTCCGTTGACATCATGGTGCAGCGTCCGACCCTCGCGTAGCGGCACCCGAACCAGTGCATTTCGGGCTTTTTCCGTCGCCTTGCGGATCGCCTCTGGCACCTCGCGAGCCTTACCCATTCCATATCCGACACGGCCTTTACCATCACCGACGACAACAATCGCGGAAAAGCCAAAACGGCGGCCACCCTTGACGACCTTGGCCACCCGATTGATCGATACGAGCTTCTCGATTAGATCGCTTTCCTCGCGCGCAGCGCGTGGATTTCGTTCGTTCCTTGGCGTTCTTGGATTTCGTGCCATCTGTTACATCTTCCTCTTCAGGGGCCGCCTAATGCCGCACCCTAGATCTTGAGCCCGGCTTCACGAGCCGCTTCGGCTAGCGCCTTGATCCGCCCGTGGTACCGGTAGCCGCCGCGGTCGAAGACCACTTCGGTTATGCCGGCTTCCTTTGCACGCGAAGCGATTGCCTTGCCGACTTCGGCCGCCGCCGTACGGCCGGCTCCGGTTTTGAGACCGGTCTTGAGCGCTTTGTCCAAAGTTGAGGCAGACACCAGAGTGCGGCCAAGCGCGTCGTCAATCACCTGCGCATAGATATGCCTACCCGAACGAAAAACCGATAGCCGGGGCCGGCCATCTGCCGCTTTTCGCAAGGCGTAGCGCGTACGAATCTTGCGTTGCTCGAACAATTCTCTCGACGTCTGCATGGCCGCTACTTCTTCTTGCCTTCCTTGCGCATGACATACTCGTTCTCGTACCTGATTCCCTTACCCTTGTACGGCTCCGGCTTGCGAAAGGCACGGATTTCGCTGGCGACTTGACCAACACGCTGCTTATTCGCCCCACTAATCGAAATCTGCGTCGGCCGCTCGCACTCGATCGAGATGCCTTCGGGAATCGGATACTTGATCTCGTGACTGTACCCGACCTGCAGGTTGAGCGACTTGCCGGCAACGGTGGCCCGATAGCCTACACCAACGATTTCCAGCTTCACGTTGAAGCCTTTGGAGACGCCGACCACGACATTGTCAATCAGGGAACGAACGGTACCCCACATGGCACGCGCGCGTTTCGAATCATCAACGGGTGTGACGGTGATTACGCCGTCCGTGTGGTCGACGGTGACGTCATCACTCAGCGCAACAGACAGCTCGCCAAGCTTGCCTTTGGCCGTCAGCACGCCGCTGGCGATCGCCACATTGACATCGCTTGGAACCTCGACTGGATTCATACCGACACGGGACATATCAACTACCCCTGACCACGTTCGCACTCAAAAGATCTGGCACAGCACCTCGCCGCCAACGTTGGCAGCCCGCGCCTCACTGTCTGACAGGACGCCGCGCGGCGTTGAAAGAATGGAGATTCCCAGACCGTTGTATACCCGGGATAGGTCTTTGATACCCGAGTAGACCCGGCAGCCTGGCTTCGACACACGTTTGACTTCCTTGATGACTGGTGCACCC
>CAZCVU010000032.1:0-12548 GCA_964501745.1 uncultured Flavobacteriales bacterium
CGTCGAGCGAGGCTAACGGCTCATCCATCAGCAAGAGGCGGGGGTTGGCAAGCAATGCCCGACCGATGGCAACCCGTTGCTTTTCGCCGCCCGAGAGCTGATGTGGCCGTCGGCCGAGCAACGCCGACAGGTCGAGCAGCGAAACCACTGCATCGAAACCGATCGCGCTTCTGCGCCTGGGCATGCCATAGGTGAGATTGCGGCGCACACTCATATGCGGGAATAGGCGGTCCTCCTGGAAGACGTAGCCGATGCGTCGTTTTTCGGGTCGCAGGTTAATGCCGGTCTTGGAATCGAACAGAACCACGCCATCGACAACGATGCGTCCGGAACTTGGCGTATCAAGCCCCGCAATCAGGTCGACGAGCGTCGTCTTTCCCGCTCCCGACGGGCCGAACAGGGCAGTGATACCTCCCGGTTCGCTCGAAAATGTGGCCTCGAGGGCAAAACTGCCGCGCTGGCCGCGGACATCGATCTCGATCATCGGCCAACTCCCTGGGCGGTGTTCAGCCGCCGGGCGAGCCATTCCGAGGCAATCAGTGCGCCTAGCGCCAGGACGACCGCGATCAGGGCGAGACGCGCAGCGCCGGTCTCGCCGTCGGGTGTTTGCGCCAGCGAATAGAGTGCCAGCGGCAACGTCCGCGTCTCGCCTGGAATGTTCGAGACGAAGGTGATGGTGGCACCGAATTCACCGAGCGCGCGTGCGAAAGCGAGGATGGTGCCGGCGAGAATTCCTGGCGCCATCAGAGGCAGGGTTATGGTCGCAAAGACGCGGACTCTGGAGGCGCCCAAGGTGCGCGCTGCAAATTCCAGACGCTGATCGACGGCTTCGAGCGACAGTCGCATTGCCCTTACCATCAACGGGAAAGCCATCAAGCCGGCTGCCAGCGCGGCCCCTTTCCAAGTGAAGGCGATCGATACCCCGAAGGTGTCAAACAGCCAACTGCCGATCAGACCGTTGCGACTGAGAAGGATGAGCAGTACGTAGCCGACGACGACGGGCGGCACGACAAGCGGCAGGTGAACGGCGCCATCGACAAGGATCTTGCCGGGAAATGTCTTACGCGCGAGCAGCCAGGCAACGACGAGACCAAACGGCAACGCTCCGACGACGCTCCAAAGCGCCACTTTCAGGCTGAGCGAAAGTGCCTCAATCTCAAGTGGCGTCAACGGCGACATTGGATCAGCGCACCGTGAAGCCGTGAGACTCGAAGATTTCCGTGACGGCGGGCGACAGCAGTTGCTCGTAACACGCCAAAACGGCGTCGCTGGCGCGTCCTGCGACGATCGCCAGCGGGTAGCGGATCGCTGGGTGCCTGTTCTCGTCGATGACACTGGCAATACGAACCCGCCGGCTTGCCGCAGCATCGCTAGCATAGACGATGCCGGCCGCGGCGCCGCGCCGTTCTATGACCGCTAGCGCGGCGCGGACATCCTGCATGCGGGCAAGGCGTGGTGAGAGCGCTGGCCACAAACCTAGATTCTGCAATGCAACCTTCGTATAGATACCCGCAGGCACATGATCGGGGTCGGCGACCACGAGCCTCGACTCTCCCAGTGCCGTAATCAAGCCATCGTTCAAGGCGAGATTCTCCTTGGCGTCCATCGGGACGATCAGGGTCAGCCGGTTACCCAGCATATCTACCCGAGATCCGCTTTCCAGTTTGTCTCTTTCGTGAAGCCAATCCATCCAGTCTCGGTTTGCGGACAGAAAGATATCTGCCGGCGCGCCACGAGCGATCTGCCGTGCCAGCGTGCTGCTCGCGGCAAACACCGGTGTCAGCGCGCATAAATTGCGTTCCGCGAGGTCATTCGCAATTGCGGAAATCGCATTCGTTGTGCTGACTGCACCGAACAGCAGGACTCGTTCTTTGCCATAGGCGTCGGCAGCCATGGCCACGCCAATGACGAGCACAAGCAGCAAGCAGTAGCGTGACGGCAAAGGAGGAGAGGGCATGGCGTCCGAGTATGTCTTACAAGCAGTCAATTAGGCATGCGCCAGACTTGGCGTCAACGGCGGGGCGTCAACGGCAGGAAACGCGACAAACGCCGGCCGTGTTCTAAGTCTCCTCGTCTGCCTGGTCGGCGCGGGGATCAAGTGTGAAGACAGTCGGCGCGGCGCCCGATACGGCGATGAAATCGGAACGCTCCTCCTCCGATGGCCGATCGCGCTGAAACATCCGTTGGATGGCAAACACAGCCATCGCGGCATGCGTTGCGGCGGTAAAGGCAAAGAGCCCGTCCTTGCCGAGCCATTCCATGAAGCCTGTCGCGATCAGGGGGCCGCAGGCCGCGCCTGCGCTGTAGACGAGAAGTAGACCACTGGACGCTTCAACGAAACCGTCCGTGGAGACGAAGTCATTCATATGGGCCACGCAGATTGCGTAAAGCGGCATGGCGAAAATGCCGAACAGAAGTGCAAAATACAGAATGCTCTGTGGCCAGCGGTCGTTGAGCATGCTCAATGCGATGGCCGTTAGACAGGCCGCAAGGCAGATGGTGGCAATGACCTTGCGACGGTCCACCTTGTCCGACATCCGGCCGAACGGCCATTGGCCAAGCGCGCCGCCGATCGCCATCGCGCTCATGAACAGCGCTATGCTGCCGATTCCAAGGCCGCTGCGTTGCGCGAAAACTGGACCCAGCGCCATAAACGAGCCGTTCGCCGCACCGACGGCGCAGCATCCGAGAAAACCGACCGGCGAGAGCTTGAAGAGGTAGGCGATGCGAAGCCGCGGTATCTGAAGCGGTGCCGGCGCCGGCGCCGCGGTCAGCGCCACCGGAACGGCAGCTAACGAGACCAGGATCGAGGCCAGTGCAAACAGGGGAAACGCCGCCGGATCATAGAACGTGATCATCAGCTGGCCCAATGTAAGGACGGCCAGACTGATCGCGGTGTAAAGCGACATTACGAGCCCGCGGGTCTCGTTCGTCGATCGCTCGTTTAGCCAACTTTCGATGACGATGTAGAGGACGGCGAAGCAAAAGCCCGTGATTGCGCGTAGTGGCCACCAGATGACCGGCTGTAGGACGAGCGCATGTGCTAGCGCCACGGCCGATGCAATCGCTGCCATCGCCGTGAAGACACGGATATGCCCGGCCCGATGGATGAGCCTGGAGCCGGTAACGCAGCCGATGGCAAAGCCGACGAAGTAGGCCGAACCGAGAATGCCGATATCGAGGAGCGAGAAGGACTCGATATTGGCTCGTACGGGCAGTAACGTACTTTGCAGGCCATTGCCCATAACGAGGATCGCAACGCTGAGAAGCAGCGCCGCGACCGGCGCTAGGGCTGACATGCCCGTCCACCAACGATCTGTGCCAAAACTATACTCATCTCATTTTTGAGAAATACGTATTAACTTATTAATATTAAATCTCTTATTGTATTTCTTAAGGAGCCAATTGTGGGCAGCCGGAGAGGTCGTCAACGGGCTTGATTCATGCGTTCAAAACCGGCCTCAAGGTCGGCAATCAAGTCGTCGGGATCCTCAAGACCGACATGAAGGCGCATCGTCTGGCCACCCGGGTTCCATTCGGTTGCCGTGCGGAAATTCTCCGGCTGGGCCGGAAGAATAAGCGATTCAAAGCCGCCCCAGCTGGCGCCCATGCCAAAGTAGTGGAGCTCGTCGACGAAGGCCGCCAGCGGCTTTTCATCGGCGATGTCGAGAACGAAGCCAAACAAGCCGCTGGCGCCGGTGAAATCGCGCCGCCAGAGCTCGTGACCCGGATCGTCCGGCAGGCCGGGATGCATCACACGCAGCACTTCAGGCCGCTCCTGCAACCAGTTTGCGAGCATCAAACCGCTGTCGTGGTGGCGCATCAGGCGCACGCCCATGGTTCGGAACCCACGCAATGCGAGATAGACGTCGTCGGGTCCGGCGCAGTTGCCGAATAGCTGCGCGCTTTCGCGGACAGTCTCGTAGGTTTCCTTGTTGCAGACGGCGATGCCGAACATCGCATCGGAGTGACCGACGATGTATTTGGTTCCGGCATGCACGGAGATGTCGACGCCGTGTTTCAGCGCCTTGAAGAAGTAGCCGGTAGCCCAGGTGTTATCCATCAAGACGCGCGCGCCGTGGGCGTGGGCCACTTTGGCGATTGCAGGGATATCCTGTATCTCGAAGGTCTGGGTGCCGGGCGATTCAACCCAAACCACCTTCGTATTGGGTTTGAACAGTTTTTCGATATCGCCGCCGATCAGGGGGTCGTAGTAGTCGGTTTCGACGCCGAAACGGCTGAGCACGCCGTCGCAGAATCGGCGCGTAGGCGCGTAAGTGCTGTCGGTGACAAGCACATGATCGCCGGTCTCGACACAGGCGGTCAGCGACAGGGCGATGGCGGCAAGGCCAGATGGCGCAAGCACCGCTCCTTCCCCGTCTTCGAGCGCGGTTACCGCCTCTTCGAGCGCGAAGGTCGTGGGCGTGCCACGCCGCCCATAGCGCACGCGTGCGGTCGATGCGTTCCTGTAGGCCTCAAGTGTCGGGAACAGGACCGTCGACGCGTGATAGACGGGCGGGTTAACGATACCTTCGTTATCATGCGGATGCAGGCCCGCGTGGGCCAGGATTGTGTCGTCTTTCATGGGGTGACCGGAGTTGTGAAGCTGTGCGGCAGGGCGCCGGTCATTGAACCACCTGGGTCGCCGTGATACCAGCAGCTTTTTGGCACAACAGCAGCTTGAAAGATCGCCGCTGACGGCGTCGAATGGGGCAATGGAGCGAATCGACTGTGCAGTAATTGGTGCCGGCATCGTCGGCCTTGCAGTCGCCCGTGCGCTTGCCCGTCGCGGCCGTGAAGTCGTCGTGCTCGAGCGTGCTGCGGCGATCGGCACCGAAACCAGCGCCCGCAGCAGCGAAGTCATTCACGCTGGGATCTACTATCCGGCCGGCAGTTGGAAAGCGCGACTATGCGTCGCCGGCAAGGTCGCGCTGTACCGCTACTGCGAGGAACACGGCATAATTCACAGTCGCTGCGGCAAGCTGCTCGTGGCGACGGCGGCGGACGAAGTTGAATCGCTGTCGGCGTTGCAGTGTCGGGCGGCCAAGAACGGCGTTGACGATTTGCAGCGTCTCGATGCCGGCGCTGCACATGCGCTGGAGCCGGAACTCCACTGTCACGCGGCGCTGCTTTCGCCGTCGACCGGGATCGTCGACTGCCATGCATTGATGCTGGGCTACCAGGGCGATCTCGAAGAGCGCGGCGGCGTCATTGCATTTCGCACCGAGGTGGTGGGTGGCAGGATTGCAGACGGGCGCATCGTGCTGGAGACCGCTGGCAGCGACGCATTGCAGTTGGCCTGCGGCTCGGTGGTAAACAGCGCCGGGCTCTATGCAGTAGATGTCGTTGAGAACTTGCAGGGATTTCCCGGTTCGCTGGTGCCCCCGAAGTTCCTGTGCAAGGGCAACTACTACACGCTTGCCGGACCCGCGCCGTTCAGCCACCTGATCTATCCGTTGCCTGATGCGGCAGGCCTCGGCGTTCATCTCACCTTCGACCTCGGAGGTCAGGCGCGTTTTGGTCCCGACGTAGAGTGGATCGAAGAGGTGAATTACGATGTCGATCCGGCTCGGGCGGAGCTATTTTACGGCGCTGTTCGGCGCTATTGGTCCGGACTGCCAGACGATGCGCTCAGTCCGGGCTATGCGGGTATCCGACCGAAGACAAGCGGTCGCGATGGACCGCCGCAGGACTTCGAAATCCAGGGCCCGGCCGACCACGGCGTACCGGGGCTGGTCAACCTGTTTGCTATCGAATCGCCCGGCATCACAGCCTCGCTGGCGCTTGCCGATCTGGTGGCGCAGTTACTCGTAGAGTGAATGCTTAGTCAGGCTTTGCAGAGTTTCCCGGTCGAATCAGGCCGGTCACGCGGGGATCGTGGATCTTCTCGGATTCCTGCTGGTATGGCTCGAACCCGGCACGCTGGTAGAGGCTCAGTGCGGCAGGATGATCGAGCGTGCAGGTATGCACCCAGAGCCGTTCTGGTTCATGCCGCCAGGCGGTGTCAATAGCGCAATCAAGCAGCCATTTGCCGATGCCGCGGCCAGTGTATTCGAGCATCAACCCGAAATAGGCTAGTTCGATTTGGCCCTCTTCGCGGCGATCGAGCTCCGCATATCCGGCCGGTGAGCCACCCAGGTAGAGCACGTAGATCTCCACCAGCGGGTTCTCAACAATCGTGGCGAGCGCCTCATCGCTGAGCTCACGGCGTTCGTACCAAAGCCAGGGTTCGCCGACAGTGTTGTAGAGGTAGCGGTAGAAAGAGACGCTTGGTTTCTCGGCATGCAGCAGCGCGATCGACTGGCCGATCGAGGGTGGGTGGACAGGTGCTGTTTTCGGCCGCTCGAGCATTTGTAGATAGGTGATCGTGATCTCAATCTGGTCGATTCCGCGTGCCGCTTTGCGGCCGGCCTCGCTATCGAGCCAATGCGCCAAAACGACGCGTGGCTCTGCTTGATAGTCGATGGATTGGTAAAAGCCTCTTGCCTGCTCGTTGTCGGCGCGGATCATCAACTCCACCTTGGAGGCGCCCTGTTTGCGTAGCCACTTCTCGGCGTGGCGAACGATTTTGCGGCCTAGACCCTGATGGCGGCGGGATTCTGCCACCGCAAGGTAGTAGAGCCAGCCACGGTGGCCATCATCGCCGACCATCACACTTGCGGCAATGCCATCGCTGTCTTCGGTGACGAATATCTCGGATTGTGGCGCAGCGCGTGCACGGGCGATATCCGCGACCGGGTCGTTCCACGGCCGGATCAGGCCGCAGGCGGTCCAAAGTTCAATCACCGCTGCGACGTCCGCATCCTTGATCGGTCGTATTGACATGGTCGTCTTAGCTCTCGGCTGCAGCCTTGGCCTTCGAGGTTGGATTCACTCCAACGGCTCCGCCATCGGTTTCTCGATCATGTTCTCAAGAAACTCCCTGCGCTCCAGCAGGGGCTCAGAGTCTTCGATGGGACGGCCGTATTTGCACTGTGGAATGACGCGGTGCTCTCTGGGGATGAGCACGTCGCATAGGATGGGTCCGTCGCTTTCCATTACCTCGGCCACAACTCGTTCGACATCAATGTTCTCCTCGATTCTGACTGCGGGGATGCCAAACGACTGGGCGACAAGACAAAAATCGGGGAAATCCAAGCCCCCTTCGTAACTCGTTGCGTGATAACTCGATCCGAGCCACTGTTCTTGGGTCTGCTGCACCATACTGTAGCCGGCATTATTGATGACAAACAGTCGGATTGGCAGGCGATGTCGCTTGATTGTCGCGAGCTCCTGCAAATTGAGCATCAGGCTGCCGTCACCATCGACACAGGTTACGGGTTTGCCGCCCAACGCCAGACAGCCACCAATTGCCGCCGGCAGCGCGTAGCCCATGGGAGTGTTGTTGAACGCATGGAACAGACGCTGGCCTGGCTTAAATTGAAATGCCTGCATCATCCATGCGATCGTGCAGCCGGTTGCAGTGAAGATGTACTCGTCCCTTGGTGCTGCCTTGGCGAGTGCACGCACGAATACATAGGGGTTGACGCGCGTTTCCCGCCCAAAGCTCTCGGGACACGTAGGATATCGCTCAATCCAATCGCTGACTCTCTGCCACCACCCGTCAATCGATCGCTCGGGTTCGCCTTCGAGGCGCTCATTAAGGGCGCGCGCGAACACTCCGGCATCGGCGCGGATCGGCTCATCGATCAGTTTGCCAAGATAGGAGAATTTGTCGAGCTCTGCCTGATCGATATCGACGATGATTGTCTTTGCTTCGCGCGCCCAACTTGTCGTCGGGCTGCCAGTTTCGCGCGTCGACAGCCGAGCCCCGATCGCAAGCACCAGATCTGCGTTTTGTACGGCGAAGTTCCCGTGCCGGGTGCCATGGGTTCCAAAGGCGCCTACGAGCTGGGGATGATCGCTCGGGAACAAATCCATTGCGGCCCAACTGGGAAGCACCGGGAAGCGAAGCGTTTCTACTAGTTGATTGACCACCTCCACAGCGCCGGCCAGGCGAACGCCCCATCCAACTACGAGGACCGGCCGTTCAGCTTGCATGATGAGATCAACACATCGGTTCACCTGCTCATCGAGGTCTTGGCGCACGGATGATTCGCGTGGCGGTATGAATCCGTCGAGGTCGTCGGGATCGACCTCGCTACGTTGCAGATCGTCAGGTATGTCGACAACGACAGGTCCGGGACGGCCTTCGCGCGCCATATGGGCTGCATATTCAAGCTCGTAACGAATACGGTGTGGGTCTGTAATCTGGACGACGTGTTTGGTGATCGGGCGCATCATGTCCGCGATTTGGGTCTCCTGAAAGCCCATCTGGCGAACGCCTGTGTCGCCACGGAAGCGGAACGTGGCGACCTGCCCAGTGATGCAAAGAACCGGTACGGAATCAAACCAGGCACAACAGATGCCAGTGATCAAATTTGTGGCGCCGGGGCCGCTTGTTGCGATCGCCGCACCGAGATTTCCGGTCACCCTGGCGTAAGCGTCGGCGGCCATCGCGCCTGCCTGTTCGTGGTGCGGACACACAAAGTCTATGTCGTCGCGGTCGGCAATAGAGTGAATCAAATGGATCGATGCGCCGCCTGTAATGGCGAATACGTGGCGAATTCCCTGCGCCGCGAGAAAGCCAGCCACGTAGTCTGATAACTTCATCTCGTCAGATCCTTGCGCCCCGATTGACAGGAGAACTGCGCGCTGCTTTTCGTTGTCGGGTTGACCCCGAATATCGTGCCGCAAAGCAGTTGCATGGAGTCAATATGGCCCCGTGAAATTCGCGTCGGGTTGATCAAGCCAGCCGTCGTGATCTGATGACGATTGCGGAAGCGCTTTATCGCAACCGAGAATATCCAGCGCCAATTGCGCAATACTCGTGGCGCGTGGGTAGTAATGATCGGCGAGCGCTGGCGAGGTCGGCGTTGGAACATGTGGCAGGCCAACCCGCCGGGGGGCAGACTTGAGCGCGTCGAGAGCGCCTTCAACGGCGCAGCTCATTACTTCGGCGCCAACGCCGAACTGGATGTGACCTGTATCTGCCACAATTAAGTTTCCGGTCTTGCGGATCGATTTAAGCAAGACGTTGCTGTCTATCGGGCATAGACAACGTAAATCTATGACCTCGGCCTCGATGCCCACTTCGCTCAGAAGATCTGCCGCGCGTAACGCTTCTAGCGTCATGTATGATGTCGCCGCAATGGTGATGTCGCCGCCACTTTTAGCAATGCGCGCCCGGTCCAACGGAACGTCGTAGCGACCCTCCGGCACCTCGCCCGAGACGTTGTATAGCCAGCGGTGTTCGAAGATGATTACTGGGGCATCGTCTTTGACAGCGGCAATCAGCATGCCCTTCGCGTCATGCGGTATGGTTGGCATGACTACTTTGAGACCCGGGACGTGGGCAAACCACGCCTGCAACGACTGTGAGTGCTGCGGTCCTTGACCCCAACCGCGACCAATAATCATCCGAACCGTGAGCGGAGCTTTCATTGTGCCGCCGTACATGTAGTGCCACTTGGCCACCTGGTTGACGAGTGGCTCGACCGAGAGGAGCGCGAAATCCACCCGGCTATGGACAAAGATCGGCCGCATTCCCGTCAGTCCAGTCCCGAGAACGACCCCGGTCATGGCGTTTTCCGAGGAAGGCATGTCGAGCACGCGATCGGCGCCAAAGCGCTCCTCAAGGCCAGTTGTCGTACCAAACACGCCGGTTGGACCGGGCACACCAAGCCCAATGACATAAACACTGTCGTCTGTCGCCAAGCACTCTGCGGTAGCCTCGTTTATCGCCTCAGCGTAAGTCAGCGAGCGCGTCATTGTCGGGCGGTGCCCGGATATAGGTTCCGGTGAAGATGCTCTAAGGGTGGATACGGACTGTCTTTCGCGAAGCGGACCGCTTCTTCTGTCTCTTGTAGAGCGACCGTTTTCATCTCCCTGGCCTCTGCTTTGCTCATATCACCGGCGTCGATCAGCGCTCGACGGTAGCAGGCAACGGGGCACCGATCCTGCCACTCCCTGAGTTCGTCTAAACTTCGATACCCAAGCTGCCAATCTTCATACGGACCGACATGCTCCTTCCAACGATAGGTGTGAAACTCAAGCAGCGTTGGTCCACCGCCGGCACGGGCTTTCGCAACCGCGTCGCCGCCAAGCTTCCAAACTTCTTCTACATCGTTGCCGTCGCCCGCCAGGCCCTCGACACTGTGTGCCGCGCCGAGTTCGTGAATCGGTCTCCTTTGAGGCTGACGGACATCGAGGGATGAGTGAACCGAGTACAAATTATTCTCACATACAAATACGACCGGCAGCATTTTCGTTCCGGCAAAGTTCATCGCCTCGTGAAACGCGCCCGTTTCCACCGCCGCATCGCCAAAATAGGCGACAACAACGCGGCGCTGTCCTTGCATCACTGCTCCCCACGCAGCGCCCACGCCGACTGCAATCGTGCTCGCCAAGATTGGCGCAGAGCCCATGTACCCTGCGTCCACGTCCACCAGGTGTTGACTGCCGCCCTTGCCAAGGGCACAGCCAGTAGCTCTTCCGTATAGCTCGGCGATCATTGCCCTAAGGTCGCCACCTTTTGCGAGATAATGGCCATGGCTCCGGTGATTGCTGAAAACAAGATCGTCGCGCTGAAGGTGGGCTGAAACCCCGGCGGGCACCGCTTCTTGACCGATGCACAGATGCGTGGGGCAACGGATCTCGTGCTTGGGGTAGAGTTCGGCGATCCGTTCTTCGACAACGCGGATGCGCAGCATCATTTGATACAGTGCCTTGCGGCCTGCCACATCTGGCCGGCGCGGCATGTGCGAAAGTACCGTGTTCGTCATTTCCGCCATTTTATCGAATCTGCCTCGCTGGCTGGCGGATGCCAAGCGGTGCTCGACCGAGGAGACGATTATTCCGATGTACCAAATAAGTTCCGCCGAGCGCGAAGCCGACGAGATGCACGTACCGAGGAGCTGGTATCGGGCATGGATTTGACCGGCAGGGCTTCATCCGCGGAACAAATATTCCGTGGGCCAATCCTTGAGTGTGTCGTAGTACTTGTGCGCCCACGCAACCATCTCCTCCAGACCCTCACTCCAGTCTACTTCCGGCTCCCATCCGATGTCGTTCCTGATGCATGAGGAATCTATCCAGTAGCGCGAATCTTGACCCAGCCTGTCCTCGGTAACCTCGCACAAATCCTCGAACGGAACGTTCAGGGTTTGCGCAATCATCTCAACGACCCGGCGGATTGACGTCGGTTCGGCAGGGCTCGCGTTTTACACCTTGCCGATCGGTGCACGTTCTGCAACGAGTTGGATTGCGCGGCCAAGGTCCCTTGCGTGCATGTAGGATTTCTCAGCCTTGCCACCGCCGTGCAGTGGAAGTTTCTCGCCTTTGAGTCCAGCCATCACTGTTTTGGGGACTACCCGATGCAGCAGCTGTCCAGGGCAATAGGCGTTGGAAGGACGGATAATATTCATGGGAAAGCCAAGGACGTTGTGAACCGAAATGAGGTACATATCGAACGCAGCCTTGGACGCCGCGTATGGACTCGTCGGTAAGAGGCAGTCGTCCTCTTTCGCGGGATGGTCCACGGCGCCATATACCTCCGACGCGCCTATTTGAATGAAGCGTTCTAGATAGTCTCGCTTCATCAACTCTTCAACGAGCCTGGCTAGCCCCATCGCGTTCGTTTCAAAGAACCGCCAGGAATGCTGCCACGAGACCGCGCTTTCGCCTTGTGCCGCGAAATTCACAATGACTTGCGGCTTCTCGCGATCAAGAACTTCCAAAAGCAAGTCTAGTTCGTAGGTAACGTGACACGCGTAATAGGCATAACGCGGAAGTTTGTCGACGCGCAGCGAAAACGGCTCGGGCCGCAGTGGATTGCGACCGATACCGACAATCCGTTCCGGGTCGGCATGCTGCGATAACCAAAACGCAGTATGAATCCCGAACGAACCGCCGCCGCCGAGTATCGCGTATCTCTTTGCCACTGGGATGTCTCAGATTGCTGTCATTTGGATCAGCTGATTATGGTCCAATAGTAGTCGCCAGTGTAACCGGCTTCCTCGAATAACTGGTGCCATCCCTCCGGCGTATCGTGATATTTCGCCGTCAAAACCCAATGTAGGAATGCCTCGCGTTCCTCTTCCGAGCGGTAAGAATCGACGCGAACGAATGCCCGGCCGCTGCTCACGCGTTGCAGTTCCTTCAGTGCCAGCAGCGTTTCGGCTCGTTCGAGGTTGTGAACTACGTCAATAGATATCGCACAATCAAATTGGCCGTCCGCGAACGGCAAACTGCTTGCGTTTCCGAGTGCCAAACGGCCTTTCGATTGGGGGCGAGAGTTCTGCAGCGCGTAGTTGGAAATGTCCAGACCATATGCTTCCAGCCCGGGACAAACCGCCATTAGGTCCTCGACCAGGTAGCCCTTTGCACAGCCGATATCAAGGATCTTATCACCTGGTTTCAGGTCGAAATGGTCCACGAAATCTTGTGCCACCGGCAACCAGCGACCGTCATACCTATACCCGCCATAGCCATATTCGCGGGGGCCGTCG
>CAZCVU010000033.1:0-2488 GCA_964501745.1 uncultured Flavobacteriales bacterium
CAACTCGTCGATCGCCGCATTCCGCCCATCCGCAGGTCGGCTGATCTGGGTGAGGACCGGTCCGTGGTTGAATCAACACGATCCGGACATTCTTCCCGACGGTAGAATTTCGATCTTCTCGAACGAACACGTAGCGGACCACACCATCGCCGGCGGCGTGAACAGGGCATACCTCTTTGATCCTTCATCTGGGACAATCAGTGAGCCATACCGCGAGGTATTTGTTTCGGCTCAAATCAAGTCCGAAACGGAGGGACAACTTCGCATTCTCCGGAACGGTGACGCCTTTGTCGAAGAACAGAACTTTGGCCGTATCTTGCGCGTTTCAGAGGACGCCGTACGTTGGACTTATGTAAATCGAATAGAGGATGGCTCGGTCGGCTTTCTGAATTGGAGCCGCTATCTCTACCAGTCAGAAATCACGGCTTTTCTCGAAAGTTTGAAGAGCGCCGAGTGTGGCGCGACGGCCGGGTAGCAGACTCACTGCGCCGTATGTTAAGGGGGCTCGCCAGGTAAACGAAACTGAGGGTCCGACCGCATACCCAGCAGCCGGGCGAACTGCATGACATTAGTGCCGATATGGATGGCGGTTTGCCCGCCTGCTCATCAAATGAAACGGTAGAGGCGGCAGCTCTTTGCTCAGCTAGCTTATTGGGACGGTGCGCGGTTACGACTGGTTAACTGCGTGTAGATTTCTTTCGCACGCTGGACATCCTCCTGACTCACACCATCGATCGGTGGGTAGGCTGTTGTGGCGCCGACTCGTTGTGTCGAGTCTAGGAGGGCTGAGCTCAACTCAACCCGCTTGGCAAGTCTTGCAAGCGCCTCCGGCGGCGAGCTGCATAGTTCGTCAAAGTCGAAGAAGACTATTTTCGAGTCAGCTGTGGCCAGAATGCCTTCGTATGTCATCGTCCAGTAGTTGAGCCAATAGGCTGGCGTGTCGGGAGGTACCTGTTGGTCTCGTGCCGCCGACGCGTGTGAAAACGCAAAGGGCTTGTGATCCAGGCCGAATTCAAAATGCCCCAACCAGGCCATATAGTCGCGGGCGAACGCATCGCTGTTGTGAAGCTCACAAAAATTGCGGTGTTGGCGCCAAAGCGACTGAGCGTGGTCGTTCGGATTTCGGAACGGGATAACAATTGTCGCATCTGGAAATGCGCCTCGCAATGTCGCGATACGCAAGACGTTGTTGTTGTTTTTGGAGAGGTAACGTGAGATTGCGCCTTTCCCGTCCGAGATTAGGAGCGCGGCGACATAGCGGCGAAAAAGGGCCGTCAAATGCGAATCCAGCTCATGTGCTTGCAGGCGATCCGGTCGTAGATAATGCTCGTCCGCAAAGGTTATCCAGAAAACTTCTTCGAACGCTTCCGGACTGTCGAAGCTAACATTTAGGCCGTCCCGGTGGGCGCGTTCGCGGTAGCTTGCGGGCACACGATGGCTGCGCCCTATCCTCCGCCAAAGCCGTGGTGCAAGAACAAAAGGCATATCCCGGTAGGTCAGCGAGCTGAATTCACCGGTTTCGTGGAGGATCTGCAGGAGGATGCTGGTGCCGGCGCGAGCCAGCCCGCAGATGAAGACATGTCGGCCCGCGCCGGCCGCTACCTGCCGGTCATAGGGCGCTATGGCCCGGCCTACAATTTGGTCCAGATCATAGGAAATTTGTCGAACCGCGGTTGATCCGAGCGCGAAGCGGTGTAGGAGACGGGCTGCAGGGCCATAGTCGTTCATCTGACAACGCGGTGCCTAGCGACCGCGTACAGAGTGCCGCCGGCGAGCGCGCCCATGTTCAACATCAACTCTAGAAACGTTGCGACGCTGAATTCAACGTCGATCCACAAAGTCAGAACCACGACGATGACCGTGGCGTAGATGGCAGCCGCGATTACCAACTGGAATGTGGCGACTGCCACTGTCCGCAGGATCAGCATCGCATACCTCGGGACGGCGATTTCTTTCCAATGGTCGGATACGCGCTTCGAGGCAATAACGGAGGTTGCCTTTCGAGTGACATTCAGAAGCGTCGAAAGTCGGTGCGACGTTCCGAGGCGAATGACAATCTCCGCAAATACGGCGCCGGCAATTGTTCCGGCCACTATGAATTGCAGGTCATTCATCGCGCGGGTGTGAGCCGCTTTCCTCTCGTGTGCGGGTCATCGCTGGGTTCTTGCTTCTTCTGAGGATCCGCTTGATCGGATACCAGACAATCGCCAGAACGGCGAGAAAGACCGAGAATATCAGAGCTAGAACCATGCCGATTACGCCAAGGCCAAGCCCTGGGCCGATATAGGCATGCGCCGTGGTCGGCAAGCTCACAACAGTCAGAGTAAGCGCAGGCAACACCAACCGCATGATCAATTCCGGTATTCGCATTCCGCCGCCGCTACGTGGAATTGCCTGTCAGGGATTCGGCCAGGTCCCGTCGCAGCTGTTGCGGTCGGGCGCGAAGAAATGTCTCCACCTGGTCGAGGTCAGCTTGGTCGGTGACGCC
>CAZCVU010000033.1:2498-12406 GCA_964501745.1 uncultured Flavobacteriales bacterium
ATGTCGGTAGTGGGCAATCGTCGTGTCGAGCCACTCCCGTGTCAGCGCGTGGTCAAGGAGGTCCGTCATCAATCGTGAGAAACGCGTGCGGAACGTCTGGTTTTCGCGAAGCTTGCGCCACAATGCCGGGCGTAATACGGGCGGTGCGGGCGGGCCATATCCCAGGGTCTTGAAGTAATCGGGCGCCAGCTCCGCACCGAAGCTTTCCTCCATGTCCCAGTTGACGAAGAACCAACGGTTCGAGGCGCTGCGGTCATCCTTGACGATGCCGCCCTGGAAAGCATCGCCGGTGGCGCAGATCAGGAAGGTCGCGTACTGGCGCATTAGATTTTCCATGTCGATCACCGCCTCGGCGGCGTCCATGCTGACCGTCTGCTGGCGGTTCAGCCGATCCGTCAAGACCTGCCATCGGCTGCCGTGGCCGGCCCTCGTGCCGCCCTTCATGCGCAGAAACGTAAAGTCCCGATGGCCGAACCGCGCCTCGAGGAAGTCGAGACTTAGATGTTCGGTCAACAGTCGCGGGCCCTGAGACACGCCGTTGAGATAAAACACGGCGGGCGTCGTATGCGGCGCGATGCCACCGAAGCGTCGGCTGATATCGAAAGCGATTGCATTGCGAAATGCAGGATCGGTCTTGTTGATGATGAGTCGCTTGAGCGGTCCCGGTGCCCCAGGGATAACTGCCGCCATCGTCGTATCAGCTGTGCCGTAGACATCGCGGAAGTAGAGCCGGAAGCTGCTGGGTTGCGTGTCACCCGGAAATCCGCCGTGAATGCGAACGCCGGCTCGCGCGCGCAAGACAAGCCGTCGGTCGCGGTAGAGTGAGAACAAGCCCGGCCGTTCCCAGGTTGTGCCTTTCCTGACGTTGTTCGGGTTCAGCCCGAGCCTGCTGTCCGTCAGGTCAGCCTCGCCAACCACCAGCGAGACGACCGTACGGCCGGCGGACAGGGACGCGCCATCGATTGGATCCTGTATAGGAAACTGCGCCTGGAGGCGCTCGGCAATCGATCTCGCGGGTGAGGCGTTCGCCAACTGCGGCGCCACACGCTGCAGCCGGCGTAGCTGCTCAAGGTTGCGTGCGAACAGCGCCTGATCGCTTATCGAGGGGGTGGGGGCTGCTGTCGCCTCGCCCGTTCGATCGGCGTTGCGCAGGCCGTCACCCGACAGCAGGCCGCCGATCAGCAGTGCAATGGCGATTGCAGTGACCGCGAGAACTGGTCGGTTCACGGTCACAAAGTGGCATCCCGGTTGAGAAAGATGTTGTAGTCGCTGAGTGCGGTGTTGGCGGCCAGCGCCGCTTCCACATCGGCAAGCTCGCGTCCGTCAATACGGTCGAAACTGAAGGCCACTGTCGTGGCCTCACCGGTTCGCGTGATGCTGTGCAACCGGCTGTGGCGCAACTTGTCCGCGACCATGACCTTCACCGCCTCGCCAACCTCGGAATATCGATCATTGGCAATGCTGACGGAGAGGTAGCCCTCACGCAGGGTGTCCTTGAGCACGCGCGGCCCATATCGCAGTAGCAGCAACGCTACCACGGCCGCGGCCAGCAGAATCATCATGAACTTGAAGTTGGCGGTCGCGATGGCGATCGAGGCCGCGATCACCAGCATCAAAAAGCCGATCTCTTCGGGTTCTTTGATCGGCGTTCGAAAGCGCACAATCGACAGCGCACCGAGCAACCCGAGCGACAATGGCAGCGAAAACTGAATGCTGACAAAAAGCGTCGTGATGGCGATGCCGAGCAGCGGGAAGGCGCGGTGAATTTGGCTGCCGGAGGCGCGGTTTTGGTAAAAGATCAAATAGAGCGCGGAAATGAAGAGCGATGTTGCGAGCGATACCAGCAGCATGACCAGGAAGCCGCGGCCGCCGATGACGGCGATCTCCGTGGCCCGGAAACTCGCCAACTGTTCGGTAAAGGACGCGATGAGTTCCTGCATGTTCGATTCCGACCCTAACGTTCTTTAGACGACGAGCGCGCCGCGGACGCTTCGATAACACATCATATACTTCGAAAACGAGGCCCGCCGCGCACCAAATCCGAGCAATGGCTCAAATCCGGCAGGCAGACGGTCGTTCGATCCCTTGAATTCGATCACTGGTGTTGCCACGGTGACGGATCGTCCGGCCGGGATCATCTGCGGATTGGAGCGCCGTACACGGATCTCGCTGTCGAGATTGATACGCGTGCCGGATTGCCAATCGAGAAACCGCAGCCGCCGATAGGCGATGAGCATGATCGGCAGCATTGGCACCGGCAGGGCGAAACCGCGCGAGGCAAGATGCGACGGCAGGTTTAGGAGCGCCGGTGCGTTAAGCGGGGCATCCTCCAGCCAATCGACCTCCTGATCAACCGTTATACGCTGCTTTTGACGCTGCGAACCGACCTTTCGCTTGAGCTCCGCGTATGCCTGCCGCGACTCTGGTCCAGCATCGTCTCGCGGTGCCGCGCCGCGCGAATACCATCTGAGTCGCAGTTTTGTCTTCAGATAGTCGCCGTTCGCCTTTTCGCGCAAGTGGCGCCAGTCCGGCGTGTCGTAATAGATGCTCGAGACCGTGTTTTCCGGATGCGCGTCGTCTGGCCGGCAGTGGGCCCGTAGCCAGGCACCGACGAGCAAGATGCTCTCCGGCGGCAAAGTAAATTTGAGCTCGTAGCTAGAAATCCGCGCAACCCTCGCTTCGCACGTCCTGTAACGGACACGGTGTTGGTGCAAGAATGGCACCGGGCCGGGAACGGCGCAATGCGGGAAAATATCTTGCCGCGATGTTGGGGACTCAGCGGTGAGGAAGAATCGAGCCGGGAGCCTCCGGCATCTCGCCGTTGGAAGCGGGCAACTATGCGCTGGACAAGCAGCGGTGTGTTCTGGGGATATAGTCTAGGGTCGTGTGGCAAAGGAGGGGCTCGTGCTGACGCTGCTGCAGGCGGTGGTGAAGAGTGGCCGGCATCAGCTGGCCCGCGCGCTGTTGTCGGAGCGCACGGCGCTCAAGCCCAACAGCACTATCAGTTGGAACCTCTATGCGCGGGCGCAGGTGCAGCTGCTGCTTGCCGGCTAGGCAAACGGTCCAGACAATACTGTAACAACATTCTTTGGAGGAAGTGTCATGGCGTTGAATGTACGGCGGGTCGTAACGGGTCACGACTCCGGTGGCAAAGCCATCGTTACAATCGATGAGGTCGTCGGCAATCTGGCTGGGACGCGGCCCGGTATTTCCTCGAAGGTGATCTGGACCACCGACCGTTCGCCGGCCGACAACAATAGCGACGAGGACATGTCGCTGCGTCCGGTTGATGCGGCCGTGCCGAACGGTACGACGCTCCGCGTCATCGAATATTCACCGGGCGTGGCGCCGCGCAACCATCGCACGAGCTCCGTTGATTATGCGATTGTAATATCAGGTGAAATAGATATGCGGATGGACGATACCATGGTGCATCTCAAGGCCGGGGACGTGCTTGTGCAACGCGGCACGATCCACAACTGGGAGAACCGCGGCAGCGAACCCTGCGTGATCGCCTTCGTGCTGGTCGACGCGGAACCGGTGGTTGCCGCTGGCAGCGAGCTGGAAATCGTTGGTTAGTCCGTGATTGGCGACCGCCGCTTGACGTCAACTGGTAACCGGGAAACAACGCTGCCAGATCTGTATCGGTGAGCGGGCCGATCCGCTCGCGCCATCGCTGGTCGTCAGCTGCACCGTGTTCTCGTTTAAGAGAATCATGGTGACGAGCCGTCCGGCGCCTGCTTCGGCATCGGGCACGGTGTAGAGGAACGAATGCCGCCCATAGTCTCCGGTGGTCGGTGTTCCGGCTGGCGTGACGATATCCGGGCCATCGATCGATATATGGCGGCCATCGGAGAAGCACCAATCGCCATCGATGGCATCGGCCAGTGCCGGCGCCACTGGCAGCAGCACCGCCAACATCGACAGGCCCAGAAGAAACACCAAGTGTCTAAGGCTCATCGTATTCGTTCCATGGCGGCTGGAACGTTGCAACGGCTGTCTACACACTGCCAGGCACCCTTGCACGTCATACCAGCAGCAGGCTGAGAACTGGAAAGGCGATGTGTCTGACGTCAGCGCCTCCTGCTCGGTCCTCGTCGTCCGCGAGTAGGACGGCTGCCGGATCGCTAGTCCACTCCTCCCGCCCGGCAATCTGACCGGCAGACTGGCGATCTTACGGTGATGCCGATAACCTGCGCCGATTGGCATTTTGTAGACTGGCGACTATAAGGCGTTGATGGAGAGTCGGCTTACCGATATCAAGATTCGCTTCGTCGCGGAGCAGGACCGTCTGTTGATGCGCATAGCGGCCACGGGGCAGGACGAAATCCGCCTGTGGCTGACCCGGCGTTTCGTCGAAAGATTCTGGGGCGGCGTCGTGCAGGCGCTGGAAAACTATCCGGAGGTCAAAGCGCAACTGGCGCCACATGCGCGCGGCGCGATCCTGTCGTTCGAACACCAACAGATAGCGCAGTCGGGTGCGGTGCGGGAGGTCTATGACGCCAAGAGTGGTGAATCAGCGGGAGCCGGAAAGGGCCAGGCTAAGGCTTCGCAATCGGCGGCTGACGATGCGCTGGACCTTACAGGGCCCGCGATGCTGGTGACCGGTGCGCGCTTTCAACCGGTCAAGGGCCGGCTGACAGCACTGACGCTACACACCGACGATGGTAAGGACGTGACGGTCAATCTCAACAAGAACCTGCTTTATGGCCTCTGCCATATGCTGATCACGGGACAGCGACAAGCCGAGTGGAACCTGCAGCTCGGGTTCGGTGAGGCTGCCACACCGCCGCCGGCTCAAGTCGTCGTACATTGAGACGCGGCGCCGCGTCCTAGCCGACGTCGTCAACAGCGCGCTGGAAAAACTCTTCGAGGGCGGAGATCGTTTTTCTGTCCTCGTAGAGAACGGACCGCGCATCGGCCATGCGCCGCGAGATCTCCGCGCACCGCTCCGCGTCGTCCGCGAACTCGACGGCAAGCCGGACATAGTCGTCGCGGTCGGCGGCGATGGTCTGCATGACCTCCATGCGTTTGAACCAGGCCGACGTCAGCCGGCTTCTAGTATATGGGCCGGGCAAGCTAATGATCGGCGTACCGGTTGCGATGGCCTCGAGGCTGGTGATGCCGCCGCCAAAGTGAACTGGATCGAGCATCACGTCAGCGGCTGCAATGGCGTCGAGGAAATCGCGATTCGACAGGGCCGGAAGGAAGTGTATGCGCTCGGCTACGTCGCCTGCCGACAAGGCCAGACGCTGGCGCAACGCTTCCGTCAGGGTTGGGCTGCTTCCCCTGAGCAGATAGACCAGGCCACCGCCATCCTGCCGCAGGATATCGGCGATGATGGTGTCAAACTCGGGATGGATCTTGAAGACACTCTGCGGACAGATGTAGATGTGCTGGCCCGCCGCCATGCCGAGCGCTTCGCGCCCCTTTGCCGGTGCAATCCAATCGGGCGGGGCCAAATACATCGACAGACCGTCGAGCCGCACCAGTGTTTCGCTGAAGTCGGCATCGGCATCGTCGCGCTCGATAAGACAGCTCGAAACAAAGTAATCGACGGTATCTATGCCGGTAGTCATCGGGTGGCCCCAGGTGACGCACTGCACCGGCGCGAGCCGTGCAAAGGCAAGAAAATATGAAATTGGATCCATGCCGATGTCCGGATAGAACACGACATCGGGTTCGCCTTCGGCGATCGTCGCCCGCGCCTGCTCAACGTCCGACGGAAGGGCTACGGCGCGCGCGGCCTTGCGTCCGAGATCTTGCGCAAAGGCATCGAATTTGCTGCCCGCCAAATAGAGTTGCACTTCGAAGGTGTCAGCATCCAGAGCGCTCACCAAGCCACCGAACAGCCTGCCGATCGTGTGCTGGTAGAGGTGACGCGACACGAAGGCGACTCGAATAGGACCGGGGCGCCGTTTACGTCCGTCGCAATGCCCTGCCGTCAGGGACAGGATCGGGGAGGCCTTGCGATAAATGCGGGCGATGCGCTCCTGGGCCGGTCGGTCGTCGCGTCCATGATAAACGCTGCCGAAGTTGGTGATGCCGACGTCGTTCCACGGATGCGGAATGGAAAGTGGCTTCTCCTCGAGTGCGGTCAGCCCCGATTCCCATGATGTGCGCAGAGCCGCCAGCCGCCCTTCACCGGGCATGATTTTCGGTAGCGCGATCGCCATTCGCATTCGTAGCCCGTCGTTCGGTTGCAATGCCATGACGCGTGAAAAGCCTTCCATGGCGGCGTCGAAATCACCATCCTCAAGTTTCAAGCTTGCTAGGTTGTTGAGCGCCAGCGGGTTGTCCGGCTCGATCTCAAGCACCGACCCGTAGCATGCCGCAGCGGCAGTATTGTCGCCGCTTTCGGCGATGATTTTGCCGAGGTTTATCTGTGCCGCAACATGATCCGGCTTGATCCCGAGTGCTTGTCGGTAGTGGGCAATCGCTTGCTCTTGCTGGTCGGCTGCCGCTAACGCATTCGCGAGATTGACATAAACGTCGGCGACCGCCGGATTGAAGAGTAGTGCCGACTGGAAGCAAGAGATCGCCTGCTGCGTGTCACCGATTGCGAGCTCTAGATTGCCGAGATTGTTCCAAGCCTCCACGTATGCCGGCTGACATTCCAGGGCCGCTTGATAGCCGCGCTCGGCCTCGTCATGTTTGCCGTCCGCGACGTTTGCGTCGGCGGTTTCGCGGATCGACTGAGCCTGGGAAAAACTGGGGTCTTGTGACCGCAATACATCGAACCGGCGCTGCCACTCGTCGGCTTCATCGGCTTTGCCGGCGGCGTCGCATACCAGCATCAGCGCTCCGGCCACTTCAGGCGCTCTTGGCAGCAATATTGCGGCGGCCCGTAGCTGCTCTAGAGCCGTATCCAAGTCGCCCCGCCGCAGCGCCACACCGCCAGCAAGAAACAGTGCTGCTCCGTTCTCCGGCTCCCGCGCCTGAACGCCGTGGCAGATCCCAAGTGCTTCGTCGAGGCGGTTCTGGCGGAAATGCTCAGCTGCGACTGCCGTCTCGTCGATAAAGTCCAGCGGTGTTGGGATTAGGTTGTCAGCCCCGGGCAATGGCGTAACACTCCGATCAGGCGGCGCTGCGGAACCCTATCATGGAGATTTGCGCGCTCACTACAGCAAAGGTTGGTACAAGTCTTGCGCGGAGACCGTAGACAGCGGTATTAGCACGACTTCCGGAATGGCCGTAGATCAAGGCGTATTGTACGCCGCAGACTGGTGGGCTGACCATGCATGAACGAAAACGCGTACTGGTGACCGGTGGCGCTGGGTTTCTCGGCTCGCACCTCTGCGAAAAGCTGCTCGACGACGGTCATGAAGTGCTGTGCGTCGACAATTACTTTACGGGGACCAAGGACAATATTTCGCGAATCTTGGACAATCCGCACTTCGAGCTGATGCGGCACGACATTACGTTCCCGCTCTATGTCGAAGTTGATTACATCTACAACTTGGCTTGTCCGGCTTCCCCAATCCATTATCAGTTCGACCCGGTGCAGACCGTGAAGACCGTCGTGCACGGCGCAATCAACGTGTTGGGACTGGCAAAGCGCGTCAAAGCGACGACGTTCCAGGCATCGACCAGTGAGGTTTATGGCGACCCCGAGGTTCACCCACAGACCGAAGACTACCGAGGCAACGTCAACCCAATCGGTCCGCGCGCCTGCTATGACGAAGGAAAACGCTGTGCCGAGACCCTGTTCTTCGACTATCACCGGCAGCACGCCCTACCGATAAAGGTGGGACGAATCTTCAACACCTATGGTCCGCGCATGCATCCCAATGACGGGCGTGTGGTTTCAAGCTTTGTCGTGCAAGCGTTGCGCGGTGAGCCCATCACCGTCTTTGGTGACGGCGATCAGACACGCTCCTTCTGCTATGTCGACGACATGGTCGAGGCGATTCGCCGATTCATGGCGACGGATGTTGCCGTTACAGGTCCGATGAACCTGGGCAATCCGCAAGAAATCAGTGTTGGCGAACTGGCGCGGACTATTGTCGAGTTGACGGGATCGCGCTCGAAAATCGTCTTGAAGCCTCTCCCCGAGGACGATCCGATGCGCCGGCGGCCTGATATTGCGTTGGCCGAACGGCTGCTCGACTGGCGCCCGACAACTTCGCTGTCTGCCGGTCTTGAGTCGACGATCGCCTATTTTGAGAGGATCATGGCAGAAGACTGAGTGCCGTTGACCGACACAATGGACTTCGCCATGCGATGAAGGCATCTCCGGTGATGCGTCGCCACAATCCAGTGCTGGCCCGATGAGATTCGTCGTTTCGATCGCCGTCTTGACGCTTTTACTAGGCGGTTGGCAATTCGCCTCCGCCCACGAATTCACCGTTGGCAAACTGCTGGTCGAACATCCGTGGGCGCGCGCGTCAATTGGACCTGCCCGCAGCGGTGTCGTTTACGTAACGCTGATCAACAACGGTGAGCAGCCCGATCGTCTGCTCTCGGCATCGACGCCGGTGGCAGCCCGGGCGGCAGTGCACACCCACATAAATCAAGACGGGGTAATGAAGATGCGGCCGGTGGGCGTGCTCGAAGTCGCGCCCGGTGAACCGACGGTATTTGAGCCAGGTGGCTTACATATCATGTTGATGGGTCTCAAAGCGCCGCTGCAGGAGGGCACGCTGTTCTCCCTATTTCTCGAGTTCGAAGCGGCAGGGCAGGTCGAAGTCTTGGTGCTTGTTCAGGAAGCAGCGGCCATGGAGCCGGAGAATGCTCCGGCCAGTGGTGGCCACAAGCACGGTGGTTCGTCGTAACCCCGCAGGCCGCGCGCTGGCGCAATGCTCTATGCCGCTGCTTATTTGAGGCGGAATTTATTGATCGATTTGGAGATTTCGGTCGCCATCGCCGCAACTTCGCGATTGGGATGGAAACCCGCCAGCACCGCATCGGATAGGGATTTCAGAAGCTTCAGATCTCTCGGGTTCGGCCGGCGATAGGTTTGCTCGATCGAGTCGGCAACGTTGATCAGCGTCTCACAGAGTTCACTCACGTGATCGAAGCGGGTACCGCCGAGACGCCGCGCGATATCCTTGGCGACGAAAGACAGGCGCTGGATGTGTTCGAGTGTTTCCTTGTTGGGCCGTCTTTTATTTTCGTAAACCGGAAGGATGAGGCCAACCAGGAAAGCAACCTGATAGGCGTGGCGCGACAGTTTCTGGTCGTTGACCTCAAGCAGGGCTCCGTCGATTTCTTCTTGTAGTGTGTCGTAATCGACGACTTCGCCCTTAGCCTTTGTACTCAGTGTGTTGGGAACCTCGATCAAAGGAATCGTGGTTTCCTCCCGCTCAGGATCATCCCGCCGGTCAGGGCCTACATAATCGGATGTGACGGAAAACGGCTTGCGGCGTCTGACCAGCGTTAACATTCGGTCCATCAATTGCCCAGGTGAAATGGGCTTGACCAGCAGGTCGTCGGCACCGCTGTCGGCAACCTTGGCGACGATCTCTTGAGTCGGCTCCCAGGTCGTCATAATCACTGGCACGAACGGATTGTCGCCGATCCTGTTATGCCTTAGGTCGCTGACCAGTTCGCAGGTGTCGCCACCCGGCAACTCGGTATCGAGGACCATGAGGTCAGGTGGAAATCGCTTGATCGCTTCCTGCAAGTCATCGAAACGAATAAAATCATGTGCCTTCTGAAAGCCCTCGTTGACGAGTGCATTTCTAAGTGGCTGGAGTAGGTAGTTATTGGGATCTGCGAGGTAAATCTCGATGCCGGCTCGCCATCTTTGTTCGACGCCGCGCATATCAGTTCCTGCGCATCACGGCACGGCCAGTAACTTCGCCTGCCGATTCGGAGGCCTGCCACAGCGGGTATGAGTCGCGACCGCCCATGTGTCTGACGTCAGCGCCTTTGGGACAGATTGAGGTGTTTTCATAAGGGAGGAT
>CAZCVU010000034.1:0-3088 GCA_964501745.1 uncultured Flavobacteriales bacterium
CCGGGCGGGACCAACTCGGCTTGATCATTCATCGTCTGGATGTTCGGCGACAGCTTCCGTCTGATGTGTCCGCCAGGCTTCGAGGGCTTGCGCGACCTTCTGATCGGTCAGCGCGACAACGGACGCGGCAAGCAGGGCTGCGTTTATTGCACCCGCATCGCCGATCGCAAGTGTGCCAACTGGCACCCCTCCGGGCATCTGTACAATTGACAGCAAACTATCCAGGCCTTTGAGGGCCTTGCTTTCGATCGGCACGCCTAACACCGGCAAGATCGTCATTGAGGCGACCATTCCAGGCAGGTGTGCTGCGCCGCCTGCGCCGGCGATGATGACCATGAGTCCACGTTCACGTGCCGATTCCGCATATGCCACGAGCCGTTTGGGTGTGCGGTGCGCTGAAACGATTCGCGTCTCAAATGGAACGCCCAATTGCTCAAGTATGTCTTCGGCCCGACGCATGGTTTCGCGGTCTGACTTGCTACCCATGATAATTCCGACGAGCGGTGACTTGGCCATAGGTCTGTACCTTGCGGCTATAGCGGCGAACGAGGCTGGTGCCGGTTTGCGCTAGTAGGGCGGCGTCGAGCGGCCGGGGCGTCGCATTATAGGAGCGACCATATTGCTGACAAGTCCAGCCGTACACTGTGTGCGGGTTGACGCACAGATCGAGGTTAGCACTGGTATAATGATCCTGCAGGACTCATAATTGCCCAAGTATCCACAATTCTTTGGTTACGGGAGTCGGAGTTTGAAGGTCGACGACCCCAAACCGGTGGAATCAGCAGCTCCGTCGACGCGCCGCAGAATCGTGGCGCCGGAAGAGCAACCGGCTGACGCGCGCGACGATCGGGGCTTGCAGCCCCCCGAACAGGACCCACAAGACATCGTCAACCTGCACGGACTTGAAGCAGAGGAGATGTCATCCCAGGGCCGCCGGATGCTCATCGAACTGGTCGAAGAGAGTGCGCGGCTGCAAAGTGATTTGGAGGAAAGCCGCAGGCGCATCGCGGATTTGGCGCGCCTTGCCGATCACGACCTTCTGTCCGGACTCCTAACCCGGCAATCCTTCGTAGGCGAACTAACCGGCATCTTATCCTCGTCGGTGGACCTTCCAGAAGCAGGAGCACTCGTCTTCATCAAGATCGCGAACTTGGAGGATCTCAACGCACGGCTCGGCTACGCCTCCGGCGATCTGGCCGTGGCGCATGTCGGCACTGTTCTCCAGAACCATCTTGGAGCGGCTGACATTGCTGGCCGGCTTGGCGGAGCTGCGTTTTGTTACACCTTGATTGGGTTGGATCGGGAGCTCGTCGAGACCAGGACCGAGCAGCTTGTCGAGGCACTTTCTACGATGCCAAACGCTGAGCAAGTTGCGGAGATAGCGCCAGAGATCTATTGCAACGTCTATAGCCTTCGTTCAAACGAAGACGCGGAAGATGCGATCAAGGCGGTTGCTGGCGGTCTCGATCAATCGCCGATCGAGGACCGCGGTGAACCGAGCTGAACTATGGATCTATTGTAGCTGTTGGCGCCGTCGTTTCCACTTTGCGGTTGTGGAGCTAATCCTCACGCAATGATGTCGGGAACCAGCAGGCTCTCCAGTTTTATGATCTGGTCTTTCAGCGCGAGCTTTCTTTTCTTTAAGCGCTGCATCTGTAGTTGATCGAAAGGCAAAGCTTCGGCGATACGCGCGATCACATCATCGAGGTCGCGGTGTTCAGCGCGTAGCCCCTCAAGCTTTTGGCGCAGGGCGTCTTGGTCCTCCATAGCATTCGCTCAATGCTTGAGTTTGATGCATGAATACTAGCAGATAATAGGCCTAAGCGCTCGAAACGGGGTTGCGGTACCTCGCATCGATTGCCAACTTCGAAGACGCGGACAACGGAGCTCTAATGAACGCAGCCAAGCGGATTGGTATTTTGACAAGTGGCGGCGATTGCGCCGGGCTCAATGCCGTGATCCGGGCGGTTGTACATCGAGCCACGAGCTATGGTTGGCAGGTCGTTGGAATCGAGGAGGGTACGCATGGTTTGCTCCATCGTCCGCCGCGCGCGCGTGAACTGAAGCTTGAACAGTTCGACGGTACCGTCTTGCGCCGCGGCGGTACCATTCTCGGTACGACCAACCGCGGCGATCCGTTTGCCTTTCCGATGCCAGACGGCAACCTACAGGACCGTTCCGAAGAAGTGATTCAGGGCTATCGGGAACTCGGGCTCGATGCGTTGATCGGTGTTGGCGGCGATGGCAGCCAGTCGATTCTACGGCGGCTCGCGCAACAGGGTGGGATCAACCTTGTCTGCATTCCCAAGACGATCGATAACGACATCGGTGCGACGGAAGTTTCGGTTGGCTACGATACGGCCGTACATGTGGCGACGGAGGCGCTTGATCGTTTGCAGCCGACGGCTGCCAGCCACAGCCGAATCATGATCCTTGAGGTCATGGGGCGTGACGCCGGTCATATCGCACTGGCCGCGGGTATTGCCGGCGGTGCGGACGTGATCCTGGTTCCGGAAATCTCCTACCGCCTCGAGGCGATTGCCACGAAGATAGCGCAACTTAGAGAGCGCGGCCGGAACTTCGCCCTTGTAATCGTCGCCGAAGCGGTGCCGCTTGAGGCCACGGGCACGGTGGGAACAACGAAAGCGAGCGGCGGCATTCGCTACGGTGGCGTCAGTCATTATTTGGGTGAAAGTCTGGGCAAAATGACCGATGCCGAAATCCGTGTGACGGTGCTGGGCCATGTCCAGCGCGGTGGAATGCCTGACGCGCGCGATCGATTGATGGCCTCGGTGTTTGGCGTGCATGCGGTCGATCTAGTCGCTGAAGGTACATTCGATCGCATGGTCGCATGGTCGCATGGCAGAATCGGCAGGTCATAGACGTACCCATAGCCGACGCGATCGCCGAGTTTCGGGCGGTCGACGTGGACGGAGCGCTTGTGCGCACGGCTCGCAGCCTCGGCATCTGCTTGGGCGACTAGCGGCGGCGCTATGGCCGAGCACTCGACAGGGTCGCTTTGGGATTTCTCGCTCGCTGTATATCGAATCGAGGCTGTTCGGAAGGCGTGTATTGCCCTGCAGGACAG
>CAZCVU010000034.1:3098-3814 GCA_964501745.1 uncultured Flavobacteriales bacterium
TCGCAATGTAGCAATCGATGGGGCTGGTATGGACGCTGTTCTGGCGGACACGAGAGAGTGGCATAGCGCCGTTGTGGTGCCGCTACGGGCGATCCGTCGTTGCATGAAGGGCGGCGTTGGCCAGTTTCCGATCAAGCCAACCGAAGCATTGCGGGCAAAGATTAAGGCGCTCGAACTCGAAGCCGAACAGCTGCAGCAACTGCAGTTGGAGGCTGCCGTCTCCGGTCACTCGATAGGTGCCGGGGATGTCAACGTCCACGCGAGTACTGCAATGGCGAACTTGCAGACATATTTTTCAGCCTTGCAGCTGAGGCCGGGAAGCGAAGATAGCGAAGACCTGAAGGTTATGGTGACAGAGTCGATGCGGCTGACACCGCTCGGCAGCTGAATCTCCTTCGGCAATGTCGCGATAGCTAGCCGCGCTTTGCGGATGTTCGAGCACGAACCGCGCGGACAGGATTGCTGCCGTCGCTGGGGACTTCGCCCCAACGTCGCACCTTACCAGTCTCAATATCGAACAGGTCCAGCACGCGGCCGAGCGAATGATCCACCACCTCCTCAAGGCTCTGGGGCAGCGTGTAAAAGGCCGGTACCGGGGGGGCGATCACCGCGCCCATTTCTGAAAGCTGGACCATGTTGCGGAGATGCCCAGTATGGAATGGCGTCTCGCGTACCATCAGGACAAGCCGGCGGCGCTCCTTCAGAACCACATCGGC
>CAZCVU010000034.1:3824-12294 GCA_964501745.1 uncultured Flavobacteriales bacterium
TGCGATTTCCGCAAGCGAGCGAACGGAACACGGCGCGACGACCATCCCCATCGTCTTGAACGAACCGCTTGAGATGGCGGCGCCGATATCGCTGACGGCGTAGCACACATCGGCAAGTGCCTGCACGTCGGCCACCTTGCGATCGGTCTCGCAGGCCAGCGTGATCTCAGCTGATTTGCTCATCACCAAGTGCGTCTCGACGTCCTGATCGCGCAAAAGCTCGAGCAGACGCAAGCCGAAGACCGCTCCCGAAGCGCCGGAGATGCCAACGATCAATCTACGTTCGTTTAGGTGTCCCATCGCAACAGTATGGCACAAGTTCCGCGGTTACGCGTCAACGGCGCCGCGCCGCTTTGGTCGCGATTTGGTCTATATCACCCGTATCGGCCAGAATTACACCGTAAACTTGGGCCGCGGCTTCGGCCGAAACGAGTTCATCCAGGACGTCCTCTTGCACTGCGGCCGGCTCACGCTCGAATGGATGTCCGAGGCCGCCGCCGCCAGGTGTTAGGGCGATCAGGCGTTCGTCTGCAGGTATGTCCTGGAAGCCCTTGCCGCGGAGGACACTGCCTGAACCGAGAGCGAGGTAACCTCTTGCACCGTCTGCACCGTCGTCGCGGCCTCTCGGTGGAAACTCGATACGGTCGAAAGCCGCAAGGATCTCGAACGGTTCGCCGTCGAGGCTGGAGAGCTCGACGATCTGGCCATGGCCGCCGCGATAGCGCCCCGCGCCGCCAGAATCCGGCCGATATTCCTTGCGCCAATAAACCAGCGGCGAGGTCGATTCAGTGATCTCAACAGGCGTTCCACGAATGCCGCTTGGATAAGCGGTCGCGGAGAGACCATCCTTCATCGGCCGTGCGCCCGTGCCACCATTGGTATTGGCCGTAATCGTGAATCCGCCGTCAATGTCGTTGCGCCGGGCCGCCAGCCCCCGCAACATCAAAGACCATACGCAGGAAGCACCTTCAGCCGGTATGCGTTCGGGTACGGCCTGACGAAGACATCCGAAAACGACGTCGGGCAGCAATTGGCCAATAACGTGGCGCGTCGCAACAGGATTGGGAAAAGGTGCGTTGAGTATGCAGCCGACCGGTGCCGAGACAGTAAGCGGCGCCAGCGAACCGGCATTGTTGGGAATCTGTGGCGAGATAATGCAACTCAGGCCGAAGCAAGTGTAGGCCGTGGTGTAGACCACGGGCACGTTGATACCGAACGGTGCGAGCGGCGACGTGCCGTCAAAGTCTACATGGACGCCGGTTGCCGATACGGTTGCCGTTGCGACCAATTCAATCGGACGATCGTAGCCGTCAACGGTCATCGAATTTCCGTAGGTTCCAGGCGGCAGCTTGGCGATTTCCGCCAGCACCGCCTCGCGTGAGCGCTCGATGATAGTGTCGGCGAGCTCTGTTAGGTCTTCCAATTCAAACTCATTCATCATCTCGCGCAGACGTTCGCAGCCGATATCGTTGCAGGCGGCTAGCGAATAGACATCGCCTTCGGTCTCGACCAGCTGACGCGTATTCGCCTTGATCATCTCAATCAAGGTCGTGTTCATCTCGCCCCGTTCCGCCAGCTTCAGGAACGGAATGTAGATGCCCTCGGCGTGAACGTCCTTCGCGTCGGGGCCGTATCCGATGCCACCGATATCGATCAGATGACTGGTGCAGGAGAACAGCGCAACCAATCGGCCACGGTGGAAGCAAGGAGTCGTCACAACGAAATCGTTGAGGTGCCCCGTACCCTTCCACGGGTCGTTGGTGATGTAGATATCACCGTCCGCCATAGTCTCCAGAGGGAAACGATCGATGAAATGGCGAACCGATTCTGCCATCGAGTTGACGTGGCCGGGCGTGCCGGTGATCGCCTGCGCGAGCATCCGCCCTCTGAGGTCGAAGACGCCGGCTGACAAGTCTCCACATTCTCTCACCATCGACGAAAACGCGGTGCGCAGGAGTGTTTGTGCCTGTTCTTCAACCACCGCGATCAACCGATTCCACATGACTTGCATGTTGATTCGCGCAAGCGCGCCAAACTGATTCATGCGGCGGCTCCTTCCATTGCCTGTCGTCGCTCGAGAACAATATAGCCCGCGGCGTTAATGGAGGCATCGAACGCCGCCGACACATAGGTCGCCGTCTCATTTTCCGCTATTACCGCCGGCCCTCTTACTGTCGCGCCTTGGGGCAGCTCCTCGCGCCGATAGACGGAGATATCGACCATGCCGTCATGTACTGCATCATACATGCGTCGGTACTCGGACTCTGTGGCCATGCCAGCACCTTTGACCTTGGGCAAGGAAGGCGGTCTTTCAACCTCTGTGGAGACCGTAACTATCCAACTCAGAATTTCAATGTCCGCATCTGGAATGATACGTGCGAAGAACTGCCTGTATTGCTTGTCGAAAGCGTCTTGCAGCACCATCGCATCTGCCGGATTCAGATCGCCTTCCGGCAATGGAACAGTAATTTCGTGGCCCTGTCCAAGATAGCGCATGAAGGCTGTTCGGCGCTCGATAAGCGGTTCCCCCGGCGCGCCAGCCCGGACCACGGATTGCGCGTCTTCGCTTAGACCTTGAAGAACGCGGTTGATCGCGGTCGGGTCGAAGTCCTTCAGTCTCATGTAATGGCTGTGCACGACCTCGTAGGCGACCGGTGCACGCAGGAATCCTATAGCGGAACCGACGCCGGCATTGGTCGGAATAACGATGCGATCGATACCGAGTTTCTCCGCCAACCGCGAGGCGTGCAGTGGCGCCGCACCTCCGAAGGCTATCATCGCCTGATCGCCAACGTTCTTGCCGCGTTCGATGGCATGGACGCGTGCGGCATTCGCCATTCGTTCGTTTACGATCTCGCCGATGCCATAGGCTGCCAGGGATCGGGAGATTTCGAGCGGCGTAGCGATAGCCCGGTCTATTGCAGCTTCAGCTCGCGCCGGTTCCAGTTTTACCTTGCCGCCAGCAAAGCGTTCGGTGTCGATGTGGCCCAGCAATACGTCGGCGTCGGTGACAGTTGCATCCTTGCCGCCGTTGCCATAGCAAGCCGGTCCCGGGTCGGCGCCGGCGCTGTCAGGTCCCACTGCGATTTGTCGCAGTTCGTCTACACGGGCAATGGATCCGCCGCCGGCCCCGATCTCTATCATTTCGATGACGGGAATACGCAGCGGCAGTCCGCTCCCCTTAAGAAATCGGGCTGCGCGGTCTACCTCGAAGCTGCGTACCGTCTGCGGCCTGAATCCTTCAGTCAAACAGATCTTGGCGGTCGTGCCACCCATATCGAACGAGACGACTTTGTCGAGCTGACACTCGGCCGCAATATGGCTTGCCAGGATTGCGCCGCCGGCAGGCCCCGATTCTACGAGCCTGATGGGGAACGTGATAGCCCGCTCAAGCGTCAACAGTCCGCCACCGGAAGTAATCATGAACACCGGACTACCAAACCCCCGGGTTGCCAACTCATCTCGCAGATTCGACAGGTAACGTGACATCACCGGCTGGACATAAGCATTGGCACAGGCTGTCGACAGACGTTCGTATTCGCGGATTTCCGGACAAATATCGGCCGACGTGGTGACGTAGAGCTCCGGCATCGCTTCCAACAAGAGGTCGCGTACTCGTTCCTCGTGGAGCGGGTTGGCATAGCTGTGGAGGAAGCCGACGGCGACGCTTTTAACACCATACTCACCCAGTCGCGGCACCAGCGCCTTCACGGCATCCTCATCGAGCGGCAACAAGACCTCGCCCTTGGCATTCAGCCGCTCGGGGACCGTCATGCGAAGACGACGCGGCACCAGGGGTGCGGGTTTGTCGAGATAGATGTCGTATTGGTCGTAGCGGCTCTCATAGCCGATATCGAGGGTATCTCGAAAGCCTTGCGTCGTGACCAGAGCGGTCACCGCACCCTTGCGCTCGATTATCGCGTTGGTAGCGAGCGTCGTGCCGTGGATGAGAAGGTCGATGTCAGCGGCGTCCAGCGCCGCTTCTTCCAGTACGCTAGATATACCATCGAAGATGCCCTGCTCCGGCGCCGCGGGCGTAGTCAGTACCTTGGCAGTCGCCCGGCCGTCCGGCCATTCGACAACCACGTCCGTGAAGGTGCCGCCAATATCGACGGCGATCCGCGTCAGGTCTTCGGAGATGGCGAAATTCCTTTCGTCGCGCTACGGCGTTTGCTTGGCTCGGATCATATGTAGAGCCCGGAAATCATACCGTACTGAATTTTTTCAGCTACCCCAGTTCGCCGTAGGAAGTTAGCAGAATGCCGGCGCTTCGAAGCTAGAAGTCTTTGCAAAGCCGTAGCGCATCATAGATGGCCGCATGAATACCGCGCATCGAAACACAGTCGCCGATACGGTAAAGCAGGAAGCCCTGACTGTTTTCCGCAAGGTGTGGCTGCGGCCTGTCGGCAAACAGCGCACCGAGGTCGGTCTGCCCTCGATTTCAGGGTTAGGAGCGGCCGCGAAGAAAACTGTCGCCCTCGGTGACGATGCCCTCTTCGAACCGGGATAAGCGGAGAAGGTTGTCCTCGGGTTTCATCTCGCCGGTAATCAGGCGCGCCGTACGGCGGCCGGCTTCAGGCGACAGCATGACGCCCGCCCAATAGCCGCAGTTCAGGTTGAAGCCTGGGACCTCGGGTACCGGACCGATCAACGGCTGATCGTCGGGCGTGTACATGTAGTATCCAGCACTGGTGTGCAGATCGTTTGAGCGCAGATCCTCTGCAACATCGCCCCAGAACGGCGACAGATTGACTAGCTTGTCGAGCACGATGGCGGCAAAGTCCCAATCGGTCGGCACGTCCTCGACCGGCTCCGCTGTCGCGGGCTCATCCGGGTCGACCCAGCCGATCAGCGCGCCGCCGTGCTCGGGCCGCCAATAGACATCCTGCGCGATATCGATGCAGACTGGAGCGTCCTTGGGAATCTGGGGTTTTGGTGAGACGTAAACCTTCTGGCGGCGCACGGCGTCGAGCGGCAGGTCAACTCCGACCATGCGCGCGACCGCGCCGGCGAACGGGCCGGCGGCGTTGACCACTTGCCGCGTGCTGATCGAACCGTGATCGGTTTCCACAGCGGCGACGCCCTGTGAGTCGGTGGTGATGCCGAAGACCTTCGTCTTGAGCAAGTACTTGGCGGCACTTCCCTTGGCGAAGCCCTGCGTGGTCTCGTGGCTGGAGAGCCAGCCGTCGTGCTGGTGGAACGTCCCCGCGACCATCGTCGGAGAGATGTAGGGAAAGCGCCGTTGAATTTCGTCGTGGGTCAGGAACTCGGAGCCGGAAACACCGAACCCGTGATAAACTTCTACTGCGTTCCTGAGCTTCTTCGTCATCGACGGGTCGTCCGAGACGAACAGATAGCCCTGGTGCTTGAGCGCGATGTCGTGTCCCGGCAATCCCACGATATCGGCGAACTCTTCGAAGATCTTGATGCTCGGAAGCGCCAGTTCGGCCATCGCCGGCTCGGTCATCTGAGCGCGGAAGCATTCGAGCGAGAGCGGCGTCGTTAGGGTCGAGAGGCCCCCACGCATCTCAACAAGAACTGTTTCCAATCCCGCACGCGACAGCCAAAACGCCGTCGACACGCCGACGATCCCACCGCCGACCACGACTACATCGGCGGATCTCGGAAACGTATCGTCGTCTGGTACGAATATCTTTTTCACGGTTGGCACAAAACCTTCGGATTTCGAGTGTTGCAGAGTTGCCTTGCCTGAATAGCGCGCCGGGCATCTGGGCGGACAAAAGACAAATTGGCCGGTGAGAGTAACCCCGAGGTCTGCCGGCGGCCTGACAGCCGCCTAGGCGCATTTCTTGTCGAAGGGTTGTTCCCCCGCGTCCTCGTCTTTTCGAACGCCCACCGGCTCATCGTCAGGCCCCTGCGCTGCATCCATTGGGAATCACGACGGGCGAGACGGTCCAAACAAGCACAGCTGGTTTGTCGGTCCGGTTCAGTCCGTGGTGCGGTATGCTGGCGTCAAGGGAATTGCTATCGCCGGCATAGAGGGTGATGAACTCGTCGCCGAGCTGTTTCCTTGCGCCTGCCATCTTGTGTGTTCTAGGTACCTCCTGCGTTGTTGATTGCTTGCCAAATCTTCTCTGGTGTCGCCGGCATGTCGATGTGATCGATTCCCAACTCACTCAAGGCATCGACAAGGGCGTTGACGACAGCGGGGGGCGCACCAATTGCACCCACTTCACCAGCCCCTTTTATCCCCATCGGGTTGGTTTTGCAGGGCATGTCATCGAGAACCTGAAAGTCGACGAACGGCACGTCGTCGGCGCGTGGCATGCAATAATCCATAAACGAACCGGTTACGAGTTGTCCGTCCTCCTGATGATATTGGCAGCCTTCGAGTAGCGCTTGGCCGATGCCCTGGATGGTGCCTCCCTGGACTTGGCCTGTAAGCAGCATGGGATTGATGACGGTTCCCAGATCGTCGACGATCGTATAGCGCTCGATAGTCGGAACCCCGGTTTCCGGGTCGATCTCGAGCTCGCAGATGTGGCAGCCGTTCGAAAAAGTGCTGTCGGACGTGCCGAATTGCCCGATGGCGCTCAGGCCCGGTGCTTCGCCGTCCGGCGCGGCGGGGCTATCGTGCGCGGCGTTGGCGACCTGGCGCAGGTCGACACTGCGGTCAGTGCCCGAGACGCGAAAAATGCCGTCGTTGAACTCGATATCGGTAATCGCTGCTTCCAGTTCGCCTGCCGCAATCTGCTTGCCTTTCTTGATGATGGCCGTAGCAGCCCGATCACAACACACGCCGCCAATGGGCATTGAACGCGAACCGCTGGTCCCGGTGCCGTTTTTGATGCGGTCAGAGTCGCCTTGGATAACGGTGACATCGTCTATCTTTAGGCCGAGACGGTCGGCGACGATTTGCGCGTATGCCGTTTCATGGCCCTGTCCGTTGGACTGGGTGCCGATGAGAACCGCGGCTTTGCCTTCTCGATCGAAGCGAATGTCCGCGGTTTCGGTGGCTCCGGCGCCGCAAGACTCGATGTAATACGCCACACCAAAGCCACGCAGCTTGCCGGCCAGCCGAGACTGAGTCCGTCGTTGCTCGAATTCCGCATGGCTGGCTCGCGTCAACGCTTCATCCAGCGTGCGCGCAAAATCTCCGCTGTCGTATGTCAGGTCCATCGGCGTCGTGTAGGGCAGGGAGGTTGCTGGTATGAAGTTGCGCCGGCGGAGCTCGTTCCGGTCGAGCCTAAGCTGTCGCGCGGCGGCATCGACAAGACGTTCCACCACATACATCGCCTCCGGCCGCCCAGCGCCACGGTAGGCATCGGTCTGCACTGTGTTGGTGAAGACGCCACACACCTCGACATGGGCTGCCGGTAACTTGTAGACCCCTGCAAGCAGGCTTCCGTATTCGCCGGTCGGAATTGCCGCCCCATAGTTGGAGAGGTAGGCGCCCAAATTAACGAGGGTTCGCACGCGAATAGCGAGAAAATTGGCCTCCGCATCGAGCGCCAGCTCGGCGCGCGTGATATGGTCGCGGCCCTGGCTGTCGGAAAGAAATGAGTCCGTTCGGTCGCCGATCCAACGGACCGGTCGGCCGATCTCGCGCGCGGCGAATAGAACCAGGGCCTGTTCGGGATAGAAGAAACCCTTGGTTCCGAATCCGCCGCCGACGTCGGGCGTCACAACGCGGAAGCGATCCTCCGGTAAATTGAAAATGTTGTTGGCGAGTTGCCGATGCACCAGATGAACGCCCTGGGTGCCGGAGTAAAGTGTGAACCGTTCGCCGTCCCAGACGCCAATGGCGTTGCGCGGCTCCATCGGATTGGCGACCAGTCGATTGTTCACCAGCTCGAGGTCGACGATGTTGGTCGCTGCCTTGAAAGCGGCATCGGTAGCGTCGCGCTCGCCTTTCTCCCAGACAAAGGAGGTGTTGGCACTGGCTTGCGGCCAGAGTTGTGGAGCGTTCGGTGCAATCGCCGCCTTGGCATCTGTCACCGCCGCCAGCGGCTCGTAGTCGACGGCGATGATGTCCGCCGCGTCCCGCGCTTGGGCAACGGTTTCGGCGACCACCAGCGCCACCGGATCGCCGACATGGCGTACGATACCGTCGGCGAGCAGCCGGCGCGGCGGCGCGACCATGGCTGAGCCAACAGCCTCCATTGGATCATACAGGCAGGGAATTGTGCCAAGACCAGCCGCTTTGATGTCGCTGCCGGTAAAGATTGCGACTACACCTCGACACAATTCTGCCTCGGCAGTATCGATCGAAGAAATACGCGCATGGGCATGCGGCGAGCGCATCATGACCGCCTGCGTCTGATTTTCAATCACCATGTCGCCGGTAAACGAACCGCCGCCAGTCAGCAGGCGAATATCTTCCTTACGGCGTGCGGCCTGTCCAATCGCGTTGCTGGTCAAGGTTGCGGTCATCTTCAACGGGCTCTCTGGAGGTTGCTGGCTTGATGTGGGTAACAGTCTGTCGCGCATGGCAGGGGCGGGACAACCA
>CAZCVU010000035.1:0-6794 GCA_964501745.1 uncultured Flavobacteriales bacterium
CAGGTTCGTGCGGATGCAGGAAGGCTGGCGTATCGCGCACCGCAAAATCACGACGGTACTGCGGGATGACACGGCTGTGCCGACCCCGGTAGCCCCAGCTTGACGGGCCTAAATCACGAGGCGCATGATTGATTCAACCGGGACGAAGCGAATCCGGTCATCATCGGATGGCCGCCCGAGAACTACTGGGAGAGGTGGTGCCATGGATGTCGAACAGATGCATGTGATCGAGCGCGAATGCGCCAATGTCTTGATGCAATGCCGCCGTCATGGCGACATGCAGGAGTTCGAAAAGGCCGCTGCCCTCTTTACGCCCGACGTCGTCTTCAGGAGCGGTGACAATGAACCTCTGGTGGGTCGCGAAGCGAATATTGCGGCAATGTACGCAAATATCGGTGATCTCTTCATGCGCTGCGTGATCACAAACATACTCGTGACTGTGATCGATGCCGATCATGCCACGGCCACCTCCTATTGGATCATGTATCGTCACAAAAAAGCCGATGTGGAGGACGGGAAGGTGTCGTCGGCTGAGCCCTCTTGCTTCTGTGAATCCGAGGACACGTTCGTGCGGACGGATGAAGGCTGGCGCATCGCGAAGCGGAATTTTAAGACGGTACTCTAAGACACCACGGCAGTGCCGCTGCCAACGAAGTGTAGGCAACCGCATACGGACCTGGTGCTGGACCAAATTCCGCAGAACTAGGTCAATATTCATTCACTGTGACGAAGAGGGGCCGAGCGAGCTCATTCGCTCGGCGTACCTTCCTTGGTCGGCGAGGACTGGAGGCTGTTAACCTAGTTCCAGATCTGTTTGGCAACGCGCATGATGTTATCGCCAAGGATGCCGCGCACCTCTTTCTCGCTGTAACCGTGCTTGAGCATTAACTCGGTCAACTTCGGCATATCCTCCGGTCCGAGGTAATGGATATCGCGCCAATCGGGACCGATGGAGTCTCCACCCGAGGCGTGGAGATGCGCCGCCTGGTGCAGGTCCATCTGGTTGAAGCGGCCGCCGAATGAAGTCTGGCGGGCGCCGATTGCCGGATCCGCCGGGGTTGCCGGCCGCGCCTCGAGTGGTTCGCGGCCCCAGGCATCCGGTACGTAGTCGGTGCCAATCCCAACGTTCTCAGGGCCGATCAGCTCCGCGGTATAGTTGATATGCTCCAACATCTTCTCGGGTGATCCGTCGTTGTCGCCCATGAAGACGCCAACGCCGTTGATGCACATGACGCCGCCGGTCTTGGCACAGGCCTTGATCTGATCGTCCTTGACGTTACGCGGGATGTCCCAGACCGCGGCTGGACAGGAGTGTGAGAAGATCACCGGAGCCTTCGAGACCTCGAAGGTTTCCATCGTCGTGCGGTAGCCAGTGTGCGTTGCGTCAACAATCATGCCGACGCGGTTCATTTCCTCGATCATCGACACCCCGAACCGGCTCAAGCCGTCATCGTGGCGTTCCATGCAGCCGGCGCCGACCCGGTTCTTCATGTTGTAGGCCATCAACATGTGCCGGACGCCGAGCTTGTGGTAGGTCTCGATCATGTTGACGTCGCCCTCGACCGGGTTGGTGCCCTGGAAGTGGAAGACGATAGCGAGTTTGCCTTCCTTCTTGGCTCGCTCCACATCCGCAACCTTGTCGACCAGCACGAACTTGTCAGGATGTCCGAGGAAATAGGCGCGCTCCTTCGCGATGGCGGTGACCGCGCCGACTAGTCCCTCCCAATCGGACGAAATGGTGAGTGAGGCCAACGTGTAACCGTGCTCGGCCGCGCGCGTGAGTATTTGATACTGGACTTCGGGGTCGCCCCGCATCTGCCATGGAATTGTCATATCCCAGACATGCGCGTCTTTGAGTAGCGCCGCCGCTTCTTCGGATACATTCCACTTTGCCATAGCGCTTACTGTCCTCCCATTGAGTGTGGATTGAGCATGGCGCCGTTTCCGACTTATTTCCAGATCTGTTTGGCGACGCGCATGATGTTTTCGCCGAGGATGCCGCGCACCTCTTTCTCGCTGTAACCGTGTTTGAGCATCAACTCGGTCAACTTCGGTATACCCTCAGGTGGGAAATAATGGATATCGTGCCAGTCGGGTCCGATGGACTTGCCGCCTGAGGCGTGGAGGTGCGCGGCCTGGTGCAGGTCCATCTGGTTGAAGCGGCCGCCGAATGAGGTCTGGCGGGCGCCGACCGCTGGATCCGCCGGCGTCGCCGGCCGCGCCTCGAACGGCTCGCGGCCCCAGGCGTCCGGCACGTAGTCGGTGCCAATCCCAACGTTCTCGGGCCCAATCAGTTCCGCGACATAGTTGATGTGCTCCAACATCTTCTCGGGTGATCCATCGTTGTCACCCATGAAGACGCCGACACCATTGATGCACATGACGCCGCCCGACTTGGCGCAGGCTTTGATCTGATCGTCCTTGACGTTGCGCGGGATGTCCCAGACCGCGGCTGGACAGGCGTGCGAGAAGATCACCGGAGCCTTCGAGACCTCGAAGGTTTCCATCGTCGTGCGGTAGCCAGTGTGCGTTGCGTCAACAATCATGCCGACGCGGTTCATTTCCTCGATCATCGACACCCCGAACCGGCTCAAGCCGTCATCGTGGCGTTCCATGCAGCCGGCGCCGACCCGGTTCTTCATGTTGTAGGCCATCAACATGTGCCGGACGCCGAGCTTGTGGTAGGTCTCGATCATGTTGACGTCGCCCTCGACCGGGTTGGTGCCCTGGAAGTGGAAGACGATAGCGAGTTTGCCTTCCTTCTTGGCTCGCTCCACATCGTCGAACGTGTCGACCAGCACGAACTTGTCGGGGTTTTCCAAGAAGTAGGCGCGTTCGCGGGCGATGGCCGTGATTGCACCAGCCAGATCCACCCAATCCTCCGAGACGGTGAGCGAGGCCAGCGTGTAGCCATGCGCGGCCGCACGCGTGAGTACGAGGCGCTGCACGTCGACGCCGGTCCGGCTCATCCAGGGCACGGTCATATCCCACATATGCGCGTCCGTGAGCAGCGCCGTTGCTTCTTCCGAAATATTCCAATCGGCCATTCTTGCCTCCCGCAATCTGCCACCCGGCAGGCGCTCCAAGCTGCGGCGTCGGGCATGGATGCTTCAGATTAGCTCGCCAGTGCCGATCATGACCAGTCGATTTAGCGCCTTGTGGCGGATCGATTGGCAGTGCTTATATCCTGGGCGGAGTGAAGCCGTTTGCGGGGGTAGCTCGAACATGATCCAAAGCGGACCGAAGCGGTGGCGTGCATTCGCCGGTCACCAACTTCGACAGGACGTACCGGAGAATGCGGAACTGACGCATGTTGGACGGCGAGTTGCCGAGATCAATCTCAAGAGTGCCGAGGTCACGTCCGACCGTCGCGCGGCCGAGTCTGTCCGCATGGTGCGCGCGCTTGGCTACTAACGCCTCGCATCTGCCTTCTGGCGCGCGTCGCAGCAACAATTTGCGAGGCATGGCGCTGGCGGTAGCCTCGGGATTTGTTCTCATGGCGTCCTTTGGCGTGGTGCGCCATGTTACGAGTGAGCTTCACGCCTTCGAGGTCGCCTTCTTTCGCTCGTTTTTCGGTCTGCTGTTCCTGCTGCCGTGGTTTCTGAGCTCTGGGGCGATAGCATTTAAGACCTCGCGTCTCGGCATGCACGTTGCGCGTAGTGTATTTCATGCTGGCGCGTCGCTGTCGTTCATCTTTGCGTTGACCATCGCGCCGTTCGCGGAACTGACGGCGCTATACTTTGTAGCGCCGGTCTTCGTCACCGTTATGGCGGTCGTATTCCTTCGCGAAACAGTCGGACTGCAACGTTGGACCGCGGTGTTAATGGGGTTTGCCGGCATGCTCGTGATATTGCGCCCCGGCATCGAGGCTCTTGAATTAGGCTCGTTGCTGGCCATCGTCTCGGCCATGTTCGGAGCGTGCAGTGTGATCCTCACAAAGGGGCTTGCGCGTACCGAGCGGGTGATCACGATCTCCGCCTACACAATGATACTGATGTCATTGTTCACGCTGATCCCGGCAGCCTTTGTGTGGCAGTGGCCCAACCTGGAAGTCTTGCCCTGGCTGCTGGTGATCGGCGTTGGTGGCGGGCTGGGATATTACCTGTTCGCATCCGCAATCAAGGCCGCTGAAATTAGCGTCCTTACACCACTCTCGTTCCTGCAGCTGATCTGGGCAGCAGCGATAGGTTTCCTGTTTTTCGGCGAGGTTCCCGAAATCTTTGTCTGGATCGGCGGCCTGATGATCTTTGCCGCAACCAGCTATATCGCGATCCGCGAAAGTGCCGTGGCGCGCTCAACGGCGCGTGCTGCGAAGTAGGCGCGTTCCTTTGCAATCTTGTGGATCGTCTGCTTGAGTGCGTGGTAATCGTGCGCCACGGTGAGCGAAATCAGGTTGTAACCACTTGCCTTCATGCGCGGCAGCGCCGCCAGCTTGCGCCCTGCGAAGCATAAACCATCCACGAAAATGTCATGTCCCATACCAGCGCGTCCAAGTGCAGCGCCGCGGTATCTTCTGAGATATTCCAGGCGCTCATCACGCTATCTCCGAGATGACGGAATGCGATCGATCGACGCGGTCATCATGCCATTCGTCAGATCGAAAACAGCATGGTTCTTGTGCTGCGTTCCTATAAGACATGCTCTATGGTTCGTATTGATTGAGCACCGCAAGCTGCGACCGGCAATCACAGTGCAACTTCAAGCGGCAGAGAAGTTTCTTGTGGTTTTGACGTGCCGCAGCGAGATGGAGAAAGTGGCATGGCAGACTTTACACTGATCACCGCCAACAAGAATTACTGCCTGTGGCCGCTGCCTGCCTGGCTGAGCCTGAAGATTGCCGAGCTTGAGTTCGACGAAATCACCATTCCGTTCGGCCATCCTGACGCGCGGCAGCTGTTTGAGGAACATAGCCCGTCCGGGTGGGTTCCTGCCTTGAAGCATGGTGACTTGACGCTCTGGGAATCCTTGGCCATTTGTGAATATGTGGCGGAGCTTGCTCCCAACGCGGGGTTGTGGCCGGACGATCGCGAAAGGCGCGCGTTGGCGCGCGCGGTCGCCTCGGAGATGTACTCCGGTTACAAATCTGTGTTGAGCCGGGTTATGCCGACAAATGTGCGCCGGCGGACCGGCCCGCTGGACGTGCCCGAGGAACTTCAGAAAATTATCGATCACAACACACAGATCTGGCGCGACTGCCGGGCGAAGTATGCTGGCGACGGCCCGTATCTATTCGGCGGCTTCTCTATCGCCGACGCATTTCACGCGCCACTCGTCAACCGCTTCGTCAGCTATAATGTTCCACTTGGACCTGTTGAGAGCGAATATCGAGATGCGGTGCGGAGCCATCCGAAGGTCATGGAGTTTGTGGCGCTTGCCGAAGCCGAACCCTGGGATTATGAACCCTCGGACCGGCCGTTTGCCGTCTGAGCTGTCGTGTCTGAATAGAAGCGAATAGTAGGGTAGAGGTTGCTTGCTATGGCCGAACTAACACTGATTCTCGGCTCGAAGAACTACTGCCTGTGGCCGATATCGGCATGGCTTTGCCTGCGGACCGCCGGCCTCGAATTCGATGAGATCATCCTGCCGTTTGGCGAACCGGGTTCGCGCGCTCGCTTTCTTGAACATCATCCCACGGGACGCGTGCCGGTACTCAGGCACGGCGACCTTGTCGTCTGGGATTCAGCCGCGGTCTGCGAATATGTGGTGGAATTGGCTCCCGAGGCCAGGCTTTGGCCCGAGGATAGATCCCGCAGGGCGATCGCGCGCTCGGTTGTCGCGGAGATGCACGCGCATAAGCCGACTCCGCTCCACGACTACCTGCCGGGCAACCTGCGGCGTCGCGTTACGGGCGTCACCTTGCCGCCGGATGTCAAGGAGGTAACCGACCGGATGACGGATATTTGGGTCGAATGCCGCCGGCTGTACGGTCAGGGCGGGCCGTTTCTGTTCGGCCACTTCACGGTCGCCGATGCGGTGCAGGCGCATATGGTCAATCGCTTCGTGACCTACAATATTGAGCTAGATCCGGTGTCGGCCGAATATCGCGACGCGATGCTCGATTATCCGCCGCTAGCCGAGTGGAATGCCGCGGCGCATGTCGAAGTCTCGAGCTTCGCGCCGTCCGACGGGGCATTCCCGGATTGAATGTTTGAGCCGCACATTGGCGGGCGAGAGGTGCAAGTGACACGGGAGCAGGACGATGGCTGAAAAGAACATCAACGATCTATTGATCGAGTGGGCGAAGGAGATACAAGCGCTGGATCCCGAGAGTTCGGGTGGTCCGGTGGTATTGGAAACCGTAGCCAACCTCAATGTGCTGGCCCGAGATGCCGCGCAGGACCTGCCATTCGAGAGCGAGCCCGCGGACTTTGTCCGCCTGCTCGAAGCCTATGCACGTGCTCCGAGCGACGATGACTAAATCCAACCTCACCGACCAAAGCCTGAGCGAAGTTGCCGTAGCGATTGCCAAGCGCGAGGTTTCGGCTGTCGAAGTTGCGCGCGCCTGTCTGGAGCGGATTGAGCAGCACGACGCCAAGCTCAACACAATTGCCGGGTTCGATGGCGACGCGGTGCTGGCCGCGGCAGCGCAGGCCGACGCCGACCTCGCGGGCGGCAACCTGTGCGGACTGCTACATGGCGTGCCGCTCGCCCACAAGGACTTGTTCTATCGTGCGGGTCAGCTCTCCGAATGGGGCTCCCGCGTGACGTCCGGGTTCAAACCCGACCGCACGGCGACAGTGCTGGAACGGCTTGATGCGGCTGGTGCGCTCGACATCGCTCGCCTCAACCTAGTC
>CAZCVU010000035.1:6804-12176 GCA_964501745.1 uncultured Flavobacteriales bacterium
GGCCACAACAAGGACGTTGGAACACCACGCAACCCCTGGAATCCGGACTACATTACCGGCGGCTCCTCAAGCGGCCCCGGGGCTGCGGTCGCGGCACGGTTCGTTTACGGCGCGCTCGGTACCGACACCGGTGGGTCGATCAGATATCCGGCATATTGCTGTGGCCTTGTTGGCCTAAAACCGACATATGGCAGGGTCAGCCGTTATGGCGCCATGCCGCTCTCCTTCTCGCTCGACCACATTGGACCGCTGACACGTAGCGTATCGGACTGTGCGCTCATGCTGCAGGTGATTGCCGGTCCGGATGCCATGGATTCGACTGCGAGCCGAATGCCGGTCGCGGACTATCTTTCGTCCCTGGATCGCAGCATCAAGGGTCTGCGCGTTGCGATACCCGAGAATCATTTCCGGGATGCCGTCGACCCTGCCGTGCAGCGGTTTCTGGACGACAGTATTGCAGTGTTTCGTGCCTGCGGCGCTGAAATCGTTCCCGTCACCATACCCAAGTCGATCGAGTTGGCGGCGGCGCTGGGCGCCCTCATTATGGCGGTCGAAGGCGCGGCCAATCATAGCAAGTGGATCAGGGAACGCGCCGCTGACTACGGTCCCGCACAATACGCCCGGCTTGCGCCTGGCCTCTACTATCCGGCAACCCGTTATCTCGAGGCGCTGAATCTGCGGGGGCGTGTGCTCTCTGACTTCGTTGCTGCGGTGTTCGAATCGGCCGATCTGCTGCACGTCCCCTCCGTTCCCATTCCGGTGCCGACAATCGCCGAATCCGATCTCGGCGATGACCCACGGTTTAACGAGTTTGTCGGTCGTTTTACCGGATATAGCCGGCCCTTCAATTACATGGGACTGCCGGCGCTCTGCCTGCCCGCCGGGTTGGACGAGCGTGGCCTTCCCGTTGGCTTCCAGCTCGTCGGGCGGCCCTTCGACGAGGCCTTGCTGTTGCGTGCCGGCCGTGCGTATGAGCGGGAAACCAGCTGGACGCAACTGGCGCCAGCGCTTTGATGCTTGAGACGTCTATCTGGAGGGTTCAGGTCGTAGAACCTGCGCGGAGGTACGGGCAATTGGGGGATAGATGGCTGACTTGAGCGATGCTGAATTCGCGGCCTTGCGCGCGTTGGATACGCCTACCATTTGCAACGCCATCGAAATCGTAGAACCCGAGCGGCGGGTGAGCGGTTTCACTACGGAGCCGCTGGTTTGCGCTCGGCCAGACCTGCCACCGATGGTTGGATATGCGGTCACGGCAACGGTGCGGGCAATCGCGCCGGACCCAGACGCAGGCGCGGCACGCGGCCAATATCTCGACCATGTCGCCGCCGGGACACATCCGACGATAGCGGTGATCCAGGATCTCGATCCGGAGCCCGGGTTCGGGGCCTTCTGGGGCGAAGTAAACTCCGCCGTCCACAGCGCTCTCGGATGCATCGGCACCATCACCAATGGCAGCATCCGCGACCTCGACGACTGCGCCGAGGGGTTTCAGTTGCTGGCAGGCCAGATCGGCCCGTCGCACGCTCACATTCACGTCGTCGAGTCAGCGATCGAGGTAGATGTCGCCGGCATGACCGTCAAACCGGGCGATCTTGTGCATGCCGACAAGCATGGTGCCGTGGTTATACCCGCCGCTGCGGCGAGCGCGGTTGCAGAGGCCGCCGGCCTGATAACGCGCCGCGAGGCCGTGATTCTCAAAGCCGCCCGTGCGCCCGGCGCGACGCTCGCGAAGATCAAGCAGGCAATGGCCGAATCCGCCAAAATTACCTAGGGTTGGGACGATTCGACTATTTGCATTCTCATGCTTGGGTGATGTGCTCATCAGGTGACAACGTAATCAGATTGTAGAATGCCGCACCAATGTCCGTTGAGCGTTTGAAAGCAGACCTCCGATGGCGCTTCTGTCACTGCCGCAAACTTCCGCCCCATCGGGTCAGTCAGCGATGTCAGCGGCGACACGCATCGACAGAATTTTATCGGGAAGGCGCGGCGGCTGTCCGCGACGGATCGAGTTGGTGAGTTCCATGCCATAGATCACGCGCCCCCAGATAGTGTATTTGCCATCAAGGTGGGGAGCCGGCCCGAGAATGATGAAGAACTGGCTGTCGGCGCTATCGGGCGTGCCGATATCGTGCTTCATGCCGAGTGTTCCGCGCACGAACTTTTCGCTCGACAACTCTGCCGGCAGCTTGATGCCTGAACCACCAAAGCCGGTGCCCGTTGGGTCGCCGGTTTCGGCGACGAACTCCGAGACCACATTATGGAAGGCGAGCCCGTCGTAGAAGCCCTCGCGAATCAACTCTTTGAGGCGGGCGACGTGTTGGGGTGCAAGGTCGGGCCGCATTTCGATGACCATCCGGCCATAACTGAGATCGAGATAGATCAGGTTTTCGAGGTTCTTGCCTCGAACGGCGTGACTGAATTCGTCATCGGTACTGCTCGGCGCGCTGGCGCGTTGGGGATGGGCGGCCGACTCCTCATCCTGGCTCTGGGTGTGCCGCGTCTCCTCGTCCGAAACGCCTTTGGGACCCAAAAGCGAGAACATGCTGGCGACTGCGGCCTGCATCCCCGGCGAAATGCCATCGGACCTGCTCGGCGCACCTCCCGCCGACACCGTCAGCACTTCACCGGCATTGACGACTGCGGTCCCCAACGCGGAGTCAACCTGGACCGTCCCCTCATGTACCGCCACTTCGGTTTGGCGTGACGACGATAGGACGTCGAATACCGTCCCGCGGATGCCGATCGTAGCTATGCGTGTCTTGATGGTGATATCGACTTTGGCCTTCGCAGATGCAGACCGCATCACGCCACGCGCGAGGTTGAGGCTGCCCGTGGCAAGGTTGGTGTCGGGTTGATAGACGAACTCATCGAGTGTCACTTCCGAGCGCGCACCGATCACCAACTTCGTATCGTCGAGGAAGACAAGCTGCGCAGCGCTATCGATGCCGGTCCGAACCTTCTGATTCTGGATCAGCGTCTCACCTTCCCTCATTCTTTTGTTCAAGTTGTTGCCATAGACGTTGGCGACGACCTTAGCGGCCTCGCCGATATCTAAGGCGGCGGCGGGGGAATGGCCGGCGTCCAGCGCGATGGCCAGCAACAGAGTACTCAGCAGCGACGCGGCCCATCTAAGGAATGGTGCTCGTCTCATGCGAACTGTCGTGTTTGTTGGTCCACTTGATCGTCCTGCCACCCTTGTCCCGAGCCACCACCAACGGCCTGAAGTTCGCCGCCGCGGCGACGAGTCAAATGCCAGCAACGACGCTCCGCGTCGTAACCTTCTCATTGCGCCAGGAGACCATCCTACATCTCCGGCAGAGATATGGAAGAAAATGCAGAAAGCATGCGAGCCGTCAGGCCGCGGCTTATGCGCAGAGAGCTGGGCTTCGAAATCGCGCAGACCGAGAAAGGTACCAGGCGCGATCATCAGCTAGGCTGGGTTCGATGAGCTCGTTGAGTTGCGCAATGATGCGCACACGCGTCACTGCCTCGTCCTCCCGCATGTGACGGCTGTAGCCAACCATGCCGGTTGCCGGGATCACCGCTAGTCGTCTCTGGATGCGCGGTAGAGTTGGAGTTCTATCTGCGCCCCGGCGCTCAAGTCAGTTGCGGCGGATTGTCCGCTATGTGTTGGAAGCGGAACTTCGTCGAGGGATCCCAAAAGGTCAAAAGTGCGGTCGTAAGCGCCCCTCAATATTCGAGTGCACACTTACGTATGCGGTCCGTTTGCCTCGAACTCTTTCAGTGCCTTGTGCATGAAGACGACGCGCTCCTCGCCGACATACTTGTCGCCGGCGCGGTAGATATCGACCACCCGGTGTGCCACGTCGCTGATCTGCTGGCGCTCGTCCGTGTTGCTCTTGGGGATGCGCAGGATCGTATCGCCGCCCCACAGCGGCACCGGATCGCCCATCACGGTCGGCTGCGGCAAGGTTGCGCCTTTTGCCAGCCTGCGGATCGAACGCCGGTGATGCGTGCGTGCCATGGCGAGCCCGCGATCCGTCGTGCCAAGATGTTCACGCTTGTGGATGCTGACCGTGCCCTGGCTCATCCACGCTTCGTAGTCGCCGGGCATGCGCTGCATCTGTTCGTAGGGCCGGTCGGCGGTCTGACCATAGAAATCGACCTTGTTGTAACCGCAATCCTCTTTGTTGCCGATCGCCCGCTTGTCCATGCCCTCGATGAAATGCCGCCATGCAATGGTCAGGGTGTTGGTGTCGTCGGCCGGCACAACCCAGCGCGTCAGCCCGGCCCGGGCAAAATACAGCGGTTCGTTGGCATCGGGGAACATGCTGCCATTCTGTGAGAAGTTGGGCGGCATATGATCGTGGAAGCGCATCCAGATCTTGTCGTCGACCCGTCTGGAGTTCGTATAGGCGTAGCCATACTCACGCTCGAAGATGTCGATCACCGGCAGCGCCGCAAATTCGTTGGTGAACTGCACGCCCGACACACGCGTGTGCAAGAACGCAGTGTGAAACGGATCGAATGAGTTCTCGTAGACCTGCAGCCAGTTGCACGGCGAGGGAATCAGGAACGGCACCATGTCGTCGTCGGGCCCGAGGTCGAAATGATCGAGCACCGGGAATTCGGGTGTCTCTGCCGCCGGCCCCATATAGGTAAAGATCAGGCCCTTGAACTCGATCACCGGGTAGGCGCCATGGCGGACGGTCTGCGGGATCTTGCTGTCCGGCGGCTCGCCCCCGGCCTCGATGATTGTGCCGTCCACGTCGTAGAGCCAGCCGTGGTAGCAGCAACGGATGCCTTTCTCCTCGATGATGCCATACTCGAGTGACGAGTTGCGGTGACTGCAGTTCAGATGCAACAGGCCGTACTGATCGGACTTGTCGCGGAACAGTACAAGGTCCTCGCCGAGGATACGGATGCGCAGCGGCAAGTCAGTGATCTGCTGGGTCAATGCGACCGGCATCCAGTAGCGGCGCAGATATTCTCCGCACGGCGTTCCCGGACCGACCTTCGTCAACTCGTCGTCCGGCGCCTGGAGCATCTCCGAATTACGGTCGTAACCCCCGAAGTCACCCTTTGGCCTGTTAATCTCAATGCTCATTCCGATTCCTTCCCTTAACTTTCGCGCGTGCCGTTAGGCATTACGGTGCAGATGCCCAAATCCAGGTCTCGCAAAAATAGAGGAATGCTGTCGTTGTCTCTAATCCGGCCTGCACCCGCTTGCCCGGTTTGCCGGGCAGCTTGTGTCCATCGATCAGAATCGCCGGTTCGTGCGATTCGACGAGCAGGCTGAACATCGTATGCTTCTTGGTACCGGTAAGCTCGGGCGGAATCTCCAACGCGGTCGGTGTACCGAGCCCGTCCCAGACTAGCTCGACGTTGAAGTTCTCGCTCTTCAC